>DASPIL010000086.1 GCA_035629175.1 Verrucomicrobiia bacterium
AAAATGAAGACAGGAATAACCACGAAACACACGAACCACACGAAATGAAGACTCTCAGAAATGCCTTTGCTTCTTTTCCCTTCCTGGTTCGTGTGGTTCGTGTGATTCGTGGTTCACTGCCTTTGCAGTTAAACCATGCTCAATCAACTGAATGCGGGCCGCACCTTGGAGCGAGAAAATGAAGACAGGAATAACCACGAAACACACGAACCACACGAAATGAAGACTCTCAGAAATGCCTTTGCTTCTTTTCCCTTCCTGATTCGTGTGGTTCGTGTGATTCGTGGTTCACTGCCTTTGCAGTTAAACCATGCCCAATCAATTGAATGCGGGCCGCACCTTGGAGCGAGAAAATGAATGCAGGAATAACCACGAAACACACGAAACACACGAAATGAAGACTCTCAGAAATGCCTTTGCTTCTTTTCCCTTCCTGGTTCGTGCGATTCGTGTGCTTCGTGGTTCACTGCCTTTGCAGTTAAACCATGCCCAATCAATTGAATGCGGGCCGCACCTTGGAGCGCGAAACTGAAAACAGGTAGCAACCACGAAACACACCAAATACACGAAATGAAAATCTTCACAAACGCATTGCCCGTTTTCCTCTTCCAATTTCGTGTGATTCGTGTGATTCGTGGTTCCACTGCCTTTGCTTGGCTTGGCTTGGCTTTGCTTCCTTTCCAGCTTGGTTTGATTGGTGTGATTCGTGGTTAACCGCCTTCGTAATTAACTATGCTCGAACAATTGAAAGCGGATGTTTGCAAGGCCAACCTTGACCTTGTTGCCGAAGGCCTCGTCATCCAAACGTGGGGCAACGCAAGCGCCATCGACCGCGCCAGCGGCGTCATGGTCATCAAACCCAGCGGCGTGCCCTACTCCGAGATGAAACCCGAACACATGGTCTGCGTTGCCCTCGACACGGGGAAGGTCGTCGAAGGCAAACTCAAGCCGAGTTCAGACACCGACACGCACCTGATCCTTTATCGCGAATTCGCTGGAATCGGCGGCGTGGTCCATACGCACAGCCTCTTCGCCACATCCTGGGCGCAGGCCTGCAAACCGCTGCTCGCCTACGGCACGACACAGGCCGATTACTGGTATGGCGATGTCCCCTGCACGCGCCTGCTCAAGCCCGAGGAGATCAAGGACGCCTACGAGGCCAACACCGGCCGCGTGATTGTGGAAACATTCCGTGAGTTGAAGTTCGATCCCATGCAGCATCCCGCCGTGTTGGTGGCAAGCCACGGACCTTTCACGTGGGGCAAGGACGTTCACGACGCAGTGCACAACGCGAGCGTGCTGGAGTTCATCGCAAAGCTGAACAGCGAGACGCTGCGGATCAATCCTGCCTTGAAGCCGATGCAGGACGTGTTGCTCGACAAACATTTCATGCGCAAACACGGACCGAAAGCCACTTACGGGCAAAAGCCCGCGTGACGAGAAGCACCCCATGCATCGCCGTATAAAAAAAGCTTTTCAAGCCGTCCGCACACGAGAGCCGTCCTGCGAAGGCGGATGCGGCGGCGAATTCCACGTTTACTTTGACCATTGCCGGAATCCCAAGTATCACGGGGCGATGAAGTCCGCCGGCGTCGAAAAGTGGCGCGACATTTCATCGCAAGTGTCATTTTTTCATGGCGTCCGCAGGGGATCGTCGTCCGGCGTTCCATCAACTGCGGCTGCACGTCTGCAAAGTCTCAAAAACCAAACAACCAAGTAACACCAACTGTGAAAACCAACATGATTGAATGGATGCTAGTGATCGGCGCGGGAGCATTCGTTGCGTGCCTGGCAGGCTGCGCAACCGGCGGCTCCTCCCCAGAAAACGCCAACAAACAACCGTTCGGCACCGTCGATGGCCAAGCCGTTGAACTCTACACTCTCCGCAACTCGAAAGGCGCCGAGGCGAAGATCATGACCTACGGCGGGATTGTTCAGTCGCTCACCATGCCTGACCGAAACGGCCAGTTCGCGGACATCGTCCTCGGTTTTGACAACGTTGACGATTACGTGAAAGGCAGCCCGTACTTTGGCTGTCTCGTGGGACGCTATGGCAACCGAATTGGCAACGCGAAGTTCACGCTCGAAGGCAAGACCTACGAACTCGCGAAGAACAACAACGGCCATTCGCTGCACGGCGGGATCAAGGGCTTCGACAAGGTCGTTTGGAAAGTCGTCAGCGCCGGCAAGCAACACCTTGAACTCAATTACATCAGCAAGGACGGCGAAGAAGGGTTCCCCGGGACCCTGAATGTCACGGCCACGTACAAACTCACCGATGACAACGAACTGCGCCTCGATTTCAAGGCCAAGACAGACAAAGCGACGGTTGTCAACCTGACGCATCATTCCTACTTCAACCTCAAGGGCCAGGGCAACGGCGACATTCTCGGCCACGAAGTCTTCATCGATGGCGATCGCACCACGCCCGTTGACAGCGGATTGATCCCGACGGGCGAGTATGCATATGTCGAAGGCACGCCGTTTGACTTCCGCAAACCAACAGCCATTGGCGCGCGCATTGATGCGCAGGATCAGCAACTGCAATACGGTCCTGGTTACGACCATAACTGGGTCATCAACAAGGCGATGGGCAAGCTCGCCCTGCAGGCCCGCGTGCATGAACCGACGACGGGACGCGTGATGGAAGTGATCAGCGACCAGCCTGGTTTGCAGTTTTATGCAGGCAACTTCCTCGATGGCACGTTGACCGGCAAAGGCGGCAAGGTCTATCAGCGCCGCACAGGATTTTGCATGGAACCCCAGCATTATCCCGATTCACCGAACAAGCCGCAGTTCCCGAGCGTGGTATTGCGCCCTGGTGAGACCTATAAAAACACGATCATCTACAAGTTCAGCTCCAAATAGCTGAACCGTGGCCGCCTAACCTCAACCGAAGGAACCTCAACCATGTCCTCATTAGATTGGGCCGTTATAGGCCTGTATTTCCTAATCATCGGCATCGTCGCCTGGTGGTATGGGCGAAACCAGAAAGATACCAAGGACTTCTTCCTGGCCGGACGAAACGCAGGATGGATCACCATCGGCGCGTCGATCTTCACTTCGAACATCGGCTCCGAACACATCGTCGGTCTTGCAGGCCAGGGCGCGGCGACGGGCATGGCGATGGCTCACTGGGAACTTCACGCCTGGGTGCTCATCATGCTGGCGGGTTTGTTCGTGCCGTTCTATTACAAGTCCGGCGTCGAAACGATCCCGGAGTTCCTGGAGAAACGCTTCAGCGCGCGCACCCGCCTGATCCTGTCAGGCGTTTCGCTCGTCGCCTACGTCTTCACAAAGGTCAGCGTCACCGTGTATGCGGGCGCAATCGTGTTCCAGGCGCTTCTCCCAGAAGTCGCAATAAAAGTTGGCGGTGCGACTTTGGATGCGTTCTGGATCGGCGCGTTCTCGACAGTCGTGATCACGGGAGTTTACACAGTCTTCGGTGGCATGCGCGCCATCATGGCTACCGCAACTCCGCAGGCCGTCATCATCCTGCTCGGTTCGTTCATCATCACCTACATCGGTCTCGATAAGCTCGGCGGGTGGGGCGAACTCGTAACGATGGCCAAGGCAAATGCCGATCAATTCGCGCTGTGGCGGCCTTTATCTGACCCCAATTTCCCATGGCTCGGCGTGCTGATCGCATCCCCGATCATCGGAATCTGGTATTGGTGTACTGACCAGTATATTGTGCAACGCACGCTGGCGGCCAAGGATCTCGCCACAGCACGCCGTGGTGCGCTGTTCGGCGGGTTGCTCAAAGTGTGGCCTGTGTTGATCTTCCTCATCCCCGGCATGATCGGCTGGGCGCTGCATCAAAAGGGCATCATCACGCTGCCACCGAAAATGGTCGGCGGAGTTCAAGTGGCAGCGATCGATGGCGATCGCGTGTTCCCCACCCTGGTGACCGCTCTCCTGCCTTCAGGTATCCGCGGCTTGATCGTGGCGTGCCTGCTGGCTGCGTTGATGAGTTCACTGGCTTCGCTCTTCAACTCCAGCGCGTCGCTTTTTACCGTCGATGTCTATGAAAAGATTCGCCCCGGACAGTCACCCAAGCACTTGCTGATGGTCGGCCGAATTGCGACGACGGTCGTTGTCGGTTTGGGAATCATATGGATCCCGGTCATGGCAAAAATATCGGGAGGTGGTCTCTACCAATATTTGCAGAGCGTCCAGGGCTACCTGGCGCCGCCGATCACCGCGGTCTTTCTGCTCGGGCTGTTCTGGAATCGCGTCAACTCCGCAGGCGCGACCTGGGGCCTGGCGGGCGGGTTCATCCTCGGCATGATCAAGCTCACGATGCAAAGCATGTACGGCGTTGGCAAACGCGAGACACCCGCGCTGTTCGCCGCGATCGGCGACTTCAACTTCCTCTACGCCACGGGCGTGTTGATGGCCGCAAGCATCATCATAATGGTCGTTGTCTCGCTCATGACGCCGCCGCCGCCGCGCGAGAAAATCAATGGCCTCACCTACAGCACCATTCACGTGGGACAAACCGCCGCGGAAATCAAGAACAGCTGGGACTTCGGCAATAAACTCATGGCCGCCCTCATCCTGTTGCTGGTTGGCGGGATGTATCTCTACTTCAGCTTCTGGCTGAAGTAGCTGCTTCAGGATCAATGTTCACGCGCAGCCTCGGGAAACCGGGGCTGTTTTTTTTCGGGAAAATTCCATTGCTCATGCTACAGTTCGGCATGTCCCGAATCCGCCTTGCCGCACTTGCCGTCGCTGGAGGTTTGACCCTGGCGCTGCCAATCCTGCTGGTTGCGCAATCTGCACGGACAACCACAAACCGCGCTGCGATTCAAACGCCGCAAATGCAGCGTGCAACCAATTCGCCCATGACCACGTTCAACAAACCCGATCCCGCTGAATTGAAGCAGAAGCTGACGCCCCTTCAGTTCAACGTCACCCAGAATGCAGGAACCGAGCCCGCGTTTCGCAACGAGTTCTGGAACAACCACCAGCACGGCATCTATCTTGACATCGTTTCAGGTGAACCGCTGTTCAGCTCGCTGGACAAATACGATTCGGGTTGCGGCTGGCCCAGCTTCACGAAACCCATTCAGAAAGCGCTCGTCGTTGAGAAGACCGATCGATCCCACGGGATGGAACGCATTGAAGTCCGCTCCAAAACCGCTGATTCGCACCTTGGCCATGTCTTCAACGACGGTCCCGCGCCGAGCCACCTGCGGTATTGCATCAACTCCGCCTCATTGAAGTTCGTGCCCGTTGAAGAGATGGAGGCGAAAGGTTTCGGAGCATACCTCGAGCCCTTCATCAAGGCCGGCGTCTATTCCGCAAAGAAATAAGTGGCGCAGGGCTCGGAGCGGGGACCTTCCGGTCGCTTCAATGATCGCACTCAGTCGTGGCAAATGATTGCCCTGCGGGTTCGTGCGCGCTCAAGCGGCGTAGACGGCGCGCTCCAAACCAAGAGTTTCCGCTTTTCTTTCCCACCCCCGTAATTACTCTGCGTCGCATTCGCAATGGCCCTAAGACTGTTCAACACTCTCACGCGCTCGGTTCAGGATTTCACCCCGCTCGACCCCGCTGGAAAACGCGTGGGAATGTATTGCTGCGGCCCCACTGTTTACGATTACGCCCACATCGGAAACTGCCGCACATTCGTGTTCAGCGATCTCGTCCGCCGATACCTTGAGTTCCGCGGCTACGCTGTCACCCACGTGATGAACATCACGGACGTCGAGGACAAGATCATCCGGCGCGTCCGCGAGTCCAATACGCCGCTCAGGGATTACACGGCGAAATACGAACAGGCATTCCTCGGCGACCTGAAAACCCTTGCCTGCCTCGAACCGCATCAGCGGCCGCACGCGACGGATTACATCCCTGACATTATCGAGCTGATTGCAAAGCTCATCGCGCGCGGGATCGCCTACAAAACACCTGATGGCTCGGTCTATTTCAGCATCGAAAAATATCGCGGCTGCGGCTGCCATTACGGCCAGCTGCTCAACCTGAACTTCGAGGAAATGCGCGTGGGCGAGCGCGTTCGGAGCGACGAATATGCAAAGGAATCCGTCGCGGACTTTGCTTTGTGGAAAGCGCGCGTGCCGGAAGATGGCGACGTGTTCTGGCCAAGCCCGTGGGGCGACGGCCGTCCCGGCTGGCACATCGAATGTTCGGCGATGAGCATGAAAATCCTCGGGCCGAGCTTCGATCTCCACCTGGGCGGCGAAGACCTGATCTTTCCGCATCATGAAGACGAAATCGCGCAGAGCGAAGGCGCGGGCATGCAGGCGCAAGGCCAGCGTTTTGTGAAGCATTGGATGCACGGAGCGCACCTGCTCGTCGAAGGCAAGAAGATGAGCAAGTCGCTCGGAAACTTTTTCACATTGCGCGACCTCCTGGACAAGGGATTCAACGGACGCGAAATCCGCTACCTGCTCCTTCAAGCGCATTATCGCGAGACGTTCAATTTTACGATTGAAGGTTTGCAAGGCGCACGCACCGCGCTGGCGCGCATCGATGAGTGCCTCGGCAAGTTACGCGAGCGCTCAACGGCGGCGAAGGCGGCGCCTGGGACGGAACTCGTGAACCAATTCACGGAAGCGCTGGACAACGACTTGAACATCTCAGGCGCGTGGGGCTGCGTGTTCGAATGGGTCCGCGAAACCAACAAACGCCTCGCGGACGCGGCCTTCACGGCTTCTGACGCCGCTGCCGCGCTTGGAGGCTGGGACAGGATCAATACGGTTCTCGGCCTCGCTGCTCCTGAGGAATCTGAAGCGCCCCCTGAACTGCTCGCCCTGTTGGAGGAACGCCAGGCCGCACGCAAGGCAAAGGATTTTAAGCGCTCAGATGCCATTCGCGACGAATTGAAGGCGAAGGGTTGGATTATCGAAGACAGCCCGAAGGGATCGAAGCTCAAGAAGGCTTGAAGCGATGGCAGGATTGTTCATCACGTTCGAGGGAACGGAAGGATGCGGAAAGTCGACGCAACTCGCGCTGCTCGCAGATCGTCTTCGCACGATCGGCCATACGGTGCGGACATTGCGTGAGCCCGGCGGGACTGCGATTGGGGAAGAAATTCGCCACACCCTGAAGCACAGTCCTGCCAACCATGGCATGACTCCGGAGGCTGAGCTGCTGCTGCTGAACGCGAGCCGCGCGCAGCTGGTCAGGGAAGTCATCCGCCCTGCCCTTGCATCAGGCGAAATAGTTCTCTGCGACCGCTTCCTCGATTCCACAATTGTTTATCAAGGCCACGGCAGGCAGCTGGATCTCGGGATGATCCGCTCCATCATCGATCTCGCGGTCGGCGGCACGCGCCCAACTGTGACGCTGCTTTTGCGTGTTTCGCAGAACGTCAGTGAAGCAAGGCAGCGCGCGCGCGCGGCGCAGCAGCCAGTTGTGCGCGATCGTTTTGAGGAAGCGGATCGCAGTTTCTTCAGCCGCGTGGAATTGGGCTACGACGAAATCGCGCGGGCAGAGCGGGAACGTATTCGGATTGTCGAAGCCAATCAATCGGTTGAAGCGGTCGCCGCAGCGGTGTGGACGGAGGTGGAACGATTTCTCAAACCCCCTGCGTCTGCGTAATTGTCAAACCCGCCAGGGTTGAATTTTACCGAACGCAATCCAATCGTTGTTGTCCATATTGCGTCAGTTGCTTAGGACGTAGCGCCGTAGCGCACGGTTTCCAAACTTGTCCACCCTCCGCAGTAGCTGCTACGGAGGACGGGCGATACAGAGACTCGGGGCCTGCGCTACGCCATTCGTACGCTGTTGAAGCGCCCGCAACCGAAACTTGCGCGACGCGCTGACGACAGGCAACACTGGACGACCAATGAACGCATGCAGCAAACGTACTTTGCCAGCGTCAGGGATTGCCATAGCCCTGACGCTCTTCGTGCTGCTGCTGTCCTCTGCACTCCTTTCCGCCGCGCAATTCACGGCTTCACTTGATCGGCCTGTCTTCGAATTGGGCGACCAGGCAAAACTTATCCTGACCTTCGAAGGCGGCGAACCTGCCGGACCGCCAGGAGCGCCGCGGGTGCCGGGGCTGCAGATTGCCTATGCAGGACAAACGAGCCAGGCGATATTCATTAACGGAAGGGCCAGTTCCACACTTTCCTATTCCTATGGCGTGACGGCGCAACGGGTTGGGGAATACACAATTCCGGAAATGGTGGTGACCGTTGGGGGCCAGCAGTTGAAGTCGCAGCCGCTCAAGCTGACCGTGACGCAACCCGGAGCGGTCGCCATGGGAAACGCGGGGCAGTCGCTTGCAATGATGAAACTTGCCGTGCCGCGCAAGGAAGTCTTTGTCGGCGAAACGTTCACCCTTCAACTTAACCTTTACCTCCACAGCTCGGTCCAGAACTTCGGCAACTTCCAGCTCACGTCCTTTCCTGCTGCCGGATTCAACGTCGGAAAAATGGCGGAAGGCCAGCGCAGCCGCACTCAAATTGGTGACGCGGTTTACACGGTCATTCCCATCAACCTCGTTTTGACTCCCGTGAAGCAGGACACATTGACGATTGGCCCCATCACAGCGCGCATGATTGTGGAACTGCCGTCTCCCAATCGGCGCCGCGATCCTTTCGACGCGTTCCTGTTCAACCGTCCGGATCAGCGCACGATCAATCTCAGCGCCGAACCTGAAACGCTGGAGTCCAAATCCCTGCCTGTTGCCAATCTCCCACCAGGCTTCAATGGCGCCATTGGCCAATACTCTTTGTCACTCAGCGCAGGCCCGACCAATGTGGCTGTCGGCGATCCCATCACGATCAAAGTGCAGATCACTGGCCGCGGATCGCTCGACAGCGTGTCGCTTCCGGAACAACCTGAATGGGCTCAATTCAGGCTTTATCCGCCCACGGCAAAAACTGAGACAACGGATCCACTCGGCGTTGAAGGATCGCGCATTTTCGAACAGGTCGTTGTGCCGCAAAGCACTGACGTATCCCTCCTGCCACAATTCTCGTTCAGCTACTTCGATCCCGAAATCCAATCCTTTCAAACGCTCACGCACCCGCCGATTCCGCTGACGGTCCGGCCCGCAGGATCGAGTCCGCAACCCACCCTTGCGAGCGCCGACGCCAGCGAAACGGCAGTTTCGGAAGACATCGTCCCAATCCGCCAGCGGCCTGGCAGACTGGTCGCACAGCAGGCGCCGCTGCTGCAACGGCCAGCCTTTCTTGCGCTGCAAAGCGTGCCGCTGGTGGCGCTGATCGGCGCCGTTCTCTGGCGCCGCCGACACGAAGCCGTTGCCAACAACCCGCGTTTGCGCCGTCAGCGTCAGGTGGCTGAAACCGTCCGGAACGGGATCGCCACCCTGAAACAGCATGCCGCGCAAAATCAATCGGATGATTTCTTTGCTACGGTTTTCCGGCTGTTGCAGGAACAATTGGGCGAGCGCCTGGATGTGCCTGCGCATTCCATCACCGAGTCTGTGGTCCAGGAACGATTGCGGCCACAAGGGCTTCCGGAAGAGACGCTTCGCTCGGTTGAGGAACTATTCCAGGCCTGCAATCTCGCCCGATACGCTCCGATCAAATCGAGCCAGGAACTCGCGGCGTTCATTCCGCGCGTCGAATCGGCCTTGCACGCTTTGCAGGAGGTGAAGCCATGATGCGGCTGCTCATGGCGTTGTTCCTCATCTGCTGCGGCACTCTGCATGCGCGTTCTGCTGAACTTCCGGAATTCGACCTCGCGAACCGCCTGTATGCGCAGGGCAAGTTCACTGAAGCTGCCTCAAACTATTTGCAATTGATTCAGGCCGGAAAACTTTCGCCTGCCATCTACTTCAACCTGGGAAACGCTTATTACAAGTCAGGCGAAGCCGGCCGCGCGATCGCGGCCTATCGCCACGCAGAAAGGTTGGGCCCGCGCGATCCCGATTTGCGCGCCAACCTGGAATTCGTCCGGCGACAGGTTCAAGGTCCGTCGCACCAACCCGCCCGTTTGGACCGCGCGATTGAGCGCTTCACGTTGAACGAGTGGACGGTCATCGCTTTGGCACCTTTCTGGATCTCGGTTCTCACCTTCGCCCTCATCCAGTTTCGTCCTGGCCTTCGCGGATCTCTGCGTGGACTGGCCTGGACGTTCGCTGCGATCGCATTGGTTGGATTCGCCGGAATGGGAATCGCTTGGAAACATGCGTCACAGCCGGTGGCGGTTGTGATCGCAACTGAGTCGACGGTTCGCAATGGTCCGCTCGAGGAAGCTCCGCAGGCGTTCTCAGCGAGGAATGGTGCGGAACTCCAGGTGATTGATGAGAAGGATGCATGGCTGCAGGTCAGCGCGGGAAATCGGATTGGATGGTTGAAGCGCGACGACGTGATTCTTTGGCGAGGGATTTAGAGGGGGACGAGCACGCCGGAGCGCAGGATTCCGCCTGCGTGAACGCGCAACCCTGATGCATTCGAAGTCGCCGTCGCTCACGCAACCTTTCCAATTAAAGCCGGCCTGAAGGCACGCGCTCCTTTGCAGACGAGCCTCGTTCCGGGGATGCGCCATTGACTGAAAATCTCCCTCGGGTATTCTCTGACATCCATTGAATGAAGGCAGGTGAAACTTCTTCCAGCGATGGAAATGAAGATCTGGGGACGTGGCGTGAATCTGTAATAGCGCTGGTTCTTGTCGGATTGGCATTTTTCATCCGCCTCGCAGTTCATCCACTGCTGGACGGGCATTACCCTTACGTAACCTTCTTTCCGGTCGCTGTTTACGCAGCCTGGAAATGCCGCTGGCAATTCTCGCTCCTGATTGTCATCGCCGGATTCGGACTCGCGCATTGGTGGTTTATCCCGCCCAAAGGCAGCTTCAAGATGATCGAGCTGTCCCATTGGTATGGGTCAACGGGTTACCTCGCTGCCTGCGCCGCCATCATTGTTTTGGGCGAGCGGCTCCGCCGCCAAAACGTCATTCTCAAGCGTGAGCTGAGGGACCGCGCCAAAACCGAACAGGCGCTCGTTCGCACAGCGCAATTCCCGGAACAAAATCCGTCGCCCGTGATGCGATTAAGCGCCGACGGCACATTCCTTTACAGCAATCCCGCCAGCGCGCCGCTGCTTTCCGCGTGGAAAACCGAAGTTGGCAAACGGGCGCCCGAGTCACTGGAAAAATGGATGTTCACCGTTCTGCAAGCGAATCAGATCGGCGAACATGAGCAGACGATTGGTTCCCAGATGTATTCGCTCGTCGCGGCCCCGTTTCCGAATCTCGGCTATGTAAACCTTTACGCCCGCGACATCACCGCGCGCGTCGCCGCCGAACAGGAACAAGCAAGAACGCTGGAACGGTTTCACCTCCTGTCGGAAGTCTCGTCCCAGCTTCTCACCGCGGAGGATCCGCAGCAGTTGATTGATCAACTCTGCGTCAAGGTGATGAACCATCTCGGTTGCGAGGCGTTCTTCAATTAC
This sequence comes from Verrucomicrobiia bacterium, assembly GCA_035629175.1. Classification (NCBI taxonomy): domain Bacteria; kingdom Pseudomonadati; phylum Verrucomicrobiota; class Verrucomicrobiia; species Verrucomicrobiia bacterium. The sequence goes on from DASPIL010000086.1 coordinate 11,394, forward strand.
CTGTGGGACGACGCGCGCCAGCAACTGCACTTGAACGCCGTCGCCGGCATGCCTGCTGCCGTGATGAAGCAAATGGAGTGGCTGGACCCCGATCGCACCTTCTTCGGAGGCAGCCCGTCTCATCCGTGCAGACTCGACACCGACGCACTTGCCACGAGTGACGATCCCGATGCAAAGCTCCTGCGCGATCTTGGATTTCGGGCGTATGCGTGCCACCCCTTGATGACCAGTCAACGCATGCTGGGCACTCTCTCCTTCGCCTCTCGCAGCCGTGATGCGTTCAGCGAGGACGAATTCAATTTGATCCGGCGCATCTCCGACCAGGTAGCGATCGCGCTGGAACGCATCCGCTCGGCTCGGAGCCTCAAGGAAAGCGAGTATCGTTTCCGCACAATGGCCAACGCGTCGCCGGCTATGATCTGGATCGCGGCGCCCGATAAACGGTGCACCTGGTTCAACACCGCGTGGCTCGAATTCGTGGGCCGGACGCTGGAAAACGACCTGGGTTCCTCGTTATCGCTAAACGTCCATCCTGAGGACCGCGAACGCGTCGAACACCAGTTCAACGAGGCGTTTGACGTGCGGGAGTCGTTTGAAATGGAATTTCGCCTGCGCCGTTTCGATGGGGAACATCGCTGGATTCTGAATCGCGGGACGCCCGTCTACGATGCCGGCGAGTTCAAGGGTTATATCGGGTCGTGCGTCGACGTGCACGAACGCCACCTGCAGCGCGATCATCTGGAGCTGGCTGTTCGCGAACGCACCGCGCAATTGCAGGATTCCATGGCTGAATTGGAATCGTTCTCCTATAGCATCGCGCACGACATGCGTGCACCGCTGCGGGCGATGCATGGATTTGCCAAGATCCTGACACAGGAGACGGAGGGACGGCTGGACGACACTCAGCGGGAATATTTGCGGCGCATTGTGACTTCAGCCCAGCGCCTCGATGCCCTGATTCAGGACGTGCTAAACTACAGCCGGCTGGCGAGAACCGACCTGCAGCTCGAACCCATTGCGACCGACACATTTATCCGCGACATCCTGTTGTCCTATCCCGATTTTTCGCCGGCGAGGGCGCACATCCACATTCCAAATACCCTGCCTGCCGTGATGGCAAATCGCGCGGCCATGACACAGGTGGTTTCGAACGTGCTGGGCAATGCGGTGAAATTTGTTGAACCCGGCGTGTTTCCGAACGTAGAGATTACAGCCGAAACCACAGCAGAACGGGTGCGTCTTTCGTTCCGTGACAACGGCATCGGCATCGAACCCGAGGCGCAGGAAAGAATTTTCAAAATGTTTCAGCGGCTGAATCGAACGGAGCTCTATGAGGGAACCGGAATCGGTCTCGCGATCGTGCGCAAAGCGATGGAGCGGATGGGCGGTTCAGTCTCGCTGGAATCCACACTCGGCGAGGGCAGCACGTTTCACATCGATTTCAAACCAGCCACCACTCCATGACGCCAGCGCCCATACTCCTCGTCGAAGATGACGAAAACGACATTTTCTTTTTCACGCGAGCCGTGCAACTCACAGCCACGGACAGGCCTCTGCAGGTGGTGAAGGACGGCATGCAGGCAATGGAATACCTGGGCGGCAAAGGGAATTTTGCCGACCGCCAGAAATACCCATTCCCTGGAGTTGTCATTCTCGACCTCAACCTCCCCCGCAAACCGGGACTTGAGGTGTTGAAATGGATTCGCCAACACACTGAATGGTCAGGAATTCCCGTGGTCGTATTGACGTCATCCAGCTCCGACCTGGATGTGACTGTGGCATATCGGTTGGGAGCAAATTCCTACTTTGTTAAGCCGACGGATCCCGACGCGTTGACCGACCTCTTGCGGGTCTTTCAAGAATACTGGTTCAAGTGGGGCCGTGTTCTGCCAGTGCCAAGCGTTTGAGCGCCTTGCCGTCCCGGGGCGCCTGCATCGCGTCAAACGTCGATGATGTCGCCGCGGCCGGGTGGCACGGGCGGCGGGGCGGACGACGGACTGGATTCTGCCTGCGGCTGGACATACTGCTGCTCCTTCCATCGACGCGCGAGCACCAGCAGCACGCATCCAGTCCAGGTGGGAAGCATTCCCACCGCGGGGATGAACTCAGCGACGAATGTCGGCAGAAACAGGATGTGGAATCCGATCGTGGCGCTCACCAGGATCATTGCAATGACGTCCGTGAACTGATCGAGAAAAAACCAGCCCCACGCGCCCGTAGCAATCTGAAACGCATCGGCCGCCATCGCAATGACCAGCGCTGCGAGCATGCGCGAGCGGGTCAACGCGGGTTTCAACAGGCGGTATTCCATTTGGTTTCCCTGTAACTAACCCGTTCCGCCCGCCTGTGCAAGGAGCACATCCGCCGCAGCGCAATTCGCGTAAACCCGTTTGCCTCCTTCCCGTTTTGGTTGCGCCTCCGGCCCGCTGTTTCGTGGTCATGGATGTTTGGCGGCAGGATCAGCGTTCCTCCGGTTCCGTGTCCAAGAACAATGGCAAGATGCGGCCGTGCGGTAACACGCAGAACTTGGACCTTGAACTTTAAACGTCGAACTTTGAAGCTTGCCGCGCTATGGCCATCGCCGATCTGCGGAGAGAATACAATTTTGCCGGGCTCCGCCGCGCCGATCTCGAACGCGATCCCATCTCGCAATTCCAACGCTGGTTCGAACAGGCAGCAGGGCGGCGCACATCAGGCAAACTCCGGCGCTTCCTCATTCGCAACTACAAGACCCTGCTCCAGATTGCCGGGGCGGAACCCATGGATGTCAACGCGGCCACGCTAGCCACGGTCGACAAGGCCGGCCGCCCCTCGGCTCGCATTGTTCTTCTCAAGGGCGTGGATCACCGCGGCTTCATTTTCTACACAAATTACGGCAGCCGCAAAGGTCGTGAACTGCTCGAGAACCCAAATGCCGCGTTAGTCTTCTATTGGCCCGAACAGGAACGGCAGGTTTGCATCGCAGGTTCGGCGACGCAACTCGAGCGTCCCGAGATCGAGGCCTATTTTCGCAGCCGTCCGCGTGGCAGCCGCATTGGCGCGTGGGCCTCAAAACAAAGCGAGGTCGTTGCAAATCGTGAAACCCTGGAAATCCGCTGGGCTGAGCTTCAAAGGCAATATCCAGGAGACGACATCCCTGTCCCGCCAAACTGGGGCGGGTTCGTCGTCAAACCCGAACGGGTCGAGTTCTGGCAGGGCCGTCCCAGCCGCATGCACGATCGTTTCTGTTACACCCAGCAGTCAGATGGCACGTGGCGGCTCGATCGGCTGTCGCCCTGATCCGGCAACGAGGAACTTCCCGATAGCCGCCCGGGAAATATTACCCATTATGCCCCTTGATTTCGCAGACGGCAGGCCGACCTTTGCGTAGCAGGTAGTGCTGCCGGAGATGACCTGCGTTGAACCAACCTCTGCCGGCAGCTTGCAGATGCCGAAGCAACACTATCAATCGTCCGTCGACGGCTCGCAGGCCGTCATCCTGTTTGAGACCCCCACTGCCCGCGATGCGCTCTTGAAAGGTTCGCCGTGTCACATGGCCGATCTTTCGGAAGAATCTGTATGGGCAGCTCTACCAAGCGTAAAGGATGCGGAAGCTGAAAAAACCATGCGGAACGCATTGGCCGCGGGCACAGTGATCGTAGCGGCTTCCGCCAATGGTGACTTCCCCACTGATTTCAAGCTCTGGCTGGAACGCTGGTCGAACAAACGCAGCACCCCTGGAACGTTGATCGCGTTCTTCTACGATCGCAAGGTCACCGACCTGGCGTCCGTGAAGGAACTCTACCTGAGGCAGGCTTCACAATCGGCAGGAATGGAATTCAAGCGCGACATGCCGCTGAGGTTTGCAGCGCCAGTTCCCGATTCCATCGACACGTTCAGCCACCGTGCAGGCCAGATGACCTCCGTTCTCGACGGAATTCTGAGCCACCGCAGCACTCACACGCCGCCGCTCTAAGCACCCTCACCTGCCGGCGGTTCAGTGCCCGGCGCAGGCTCCGCATTTTCGCTGGCGGCTTCTTCCTGCTGTTCGCTGATCACGGGCGCGACTGCCTGCAGCTTGTCATCGCCACTCAGGTTGATCAATTTCACGCCCTGTGTGTTTCGACCCGCCTCGCGGATGTCCTTCACAAACGTGCGCACCATCTGCCCCGTCGTCGTGATCAGCATGATCTCGTCTGAATCGCGCACCGTCAGCGCACCGATGACCTTGCCGGTTTTCTCGGTGGTCTTCATCGTGATAATGCCCTTGCCGCCACGCGATTGAACGCGGTACTCGGAGAAATCCGTGCGCTTTCCAATCCCGTTCTCCCCTGCGACCAGGAGCGTGGCATCGGCAACCACAATGGCGCTCGCAACCAGCGCATCATCCTTGTCCAGGTTGATCCCGCGCACGCCCGCGGCGTTGCGTCCCATGGAACGCACATCGGATTCATTGAAGCGAATGCTCATTCCGTTGCGCGTAATCAGCACAACGCCATCGCCTGGATCCATCACCTCGTCATTCTCGACCTTGCTGCCGCGCGTCAGCTTCACATCGATCAGTGCGTCGCCAGGCTCGATGGAGATCGCGATGATTCCGCCTTTGCGCACATTGGCGAACTCATTCAACGAAGTCTTCTTGACCGTTCCCTGCTGCGTCGCAAAAAACAATTCACCCGGCTGTTCCCATGTGATGTCCTCCCGGTTTGCCCCCGTGCGGGACAGCACGCGGATCATCGCTGCAATCTTCTCGCCTGCCTTGAGCTCCAGCAAATTGGCAATGCTGCGGCCCTTCGACGCGCGGGCCATGTCTGGAATCTCATGAACCCGCTCCACATACACACGCCCGCTGTTCGTGAAGAACATCAGGTAATCGTGCGTGCTGGCGGTGAACAGGTGCTCAATGAAATCCTGGTCCTCAGGCGTGTCGCTCTCGCGCGTGGCCATGCCGATCACTCCCTTGCCGCCGCGGCGCTGGGCGCGATACGAACTCACGTTCGTGCGCTTGATCAGCCCGCTGTGCGTGAGCGTGATGATGACACCCTCATTGGCAATCAGATCCTCAATCGCCATCTCGCCCTCGTCCGGCACAATCTCCGTCATCCGCGGCGTCGCATACTTTTCTTTGATGGCCTTCAACTCCTGCTTGATGATTGCCATCACACGCGATTCCTTCGCGAGGATGTCGAGCAGGTCCTTGATCGTTTCCATCAAGGCCTTGTATTCCTTCTCGACCTTGTCGATTTCCAGGCCCGTGAGCTGATACAGCCGCAGGTCCAGGATGGCGTCCACCTGCCGTTCATTCAGAGCATAGCGGCCATTCACAATGCGCGCCTCACTGCGGATCAAAACGCCCAGCTGTTCCACCTGTTCGCGCGACCATTCAAAAGCGAGCAGCTTGATCCGCGCCTCGTCGCGCGTCTTGCTGGAACGGATGATGTGGATGAACTCGTCGAGGTTGGCGAGCGCGATCAGGTAACCCTCGAGCAGTTCCGCCCGTTCCTCAGCCTTGCGCAATTCGTATCGCGTCCTGCGCAGAATCACTTCGCGCCGATGCTCGATGTAGCACTGGATGATCTGCTTCAGGTTCAGCACCTTTGGCCGGCCGTGATCAATCGCGAGTGAATTAACGCTGAACGAAACCTCCAGTTGCGTGTGCTTGTAGAGGTTGTTGATGACCACCTTCGGATTGCCATCGCGCTTCAACTCCATCACGAGCCGCGTGTTCTCGTCCGACTCATTGCGCATCGCGCTGATCTCGGTGATCACCTTCTCGTTGACGAGTTCCGCTATGCGTTCCTCCAGCGCGGCGCGGTTGACGTTGAATGGAATTTGCGTCACCACGATCTGCTCGCGGTTGCCCTTCATCTCCTCCACGCCCATGCGCCCGCGCAATTTCACGCTCCCCCGCCCTGTCTCAAAATAGCTGCGGATTCCCTCAATCCCGCAGATCACGCCGCCCGTGGGGAAATCCGGCCCCTTGATGAACTTCATCAGCTCGGTCGCCGTGATCGCAGGATTGTCGATTTGCGCGCTGATGCCATCAATGACTTCGCCAAGATTGTGCGGCGGCATGTTCGTCGCCATGCCCACCGCGATGCCCGTCCCGCCATTGACGAGCAGGTTCGGAAAGGCCGCGGGGAAAACCGTCGGCTCGGTCATTCGTTCATCGTAGTTCGGAACAAAATCCACCGTGTCCCGATCCATGTCCTGCATCAAAGCCGCGCCCAGGTGCGTCAGCCGCGCCTCCGTATAACGCATTGCCGCGGGCGGATCGTTTTCAATCGATCCGAAATTACCCTTCCCATCCACCAACCGCTCACGCATCGCCCACGGCTGTGCCATGTGGACCAGCGTGGGATAAATCACCGCTTCACCGTGCGGATGGTAATTGCCCGAGGTGTCGCCGCAGATCTTCGCGCATTTGTAAGGCTTGCGCCCTGGAAACAGCGACAGCTCATGCATGGCGTAGAGGATGCGCCGTTGCGATGGCTTCAACCCGTCCCGCACGTCAGGCAATGCGCGCGAAATGATCACCGACATCGAGTAGTCCAGGAAGGACGCCTTGATTTCCTCGGCTACGTTGATCTTCGCGATCTTTTCGCCCTGTGAATAAGCGCCGCCTGATGGCTGCGGCTGTTCTGTAGATTCAGTTTCGTCTGGCATGAAAAAATTCTATTTCGTTGGCGGCCGCGGAACCGCGGCAAGCCCTATGTAATCCGAAGCTTCGCAAACACGCTCGTCACTGCTGCACATCGCTTCCCCGCCGTGAAGCTCTGCTGTCGCGACGTGAATCGCGTCCAGCGTTCGCAGCGGAATCACGGGTGCACACTGTTCGATCACCGCGCCTGCACGTTCGATAACTTGCCGATTCAGCGGCAGCAGGACAATTTCCTGCTCGCGAATGCGGTCCTGGAAAGCCCGCCAGCTCGCCATCCGCGCCTCGCGTGTAATCCGCCCGGCCCGCTCTTTCGCGAAAAGGGCGGATCGAATTTCCGCAACCGCGAGTTCGGATGTGACAACCGCCTCGCCCGTCACTATCGCGTTGTATGCCTCGCTGTCAGGCTCGTAGGTGACCAGTTTGAGGATGACGCAGCTATCGAGGTACATCGTCGTTACCAGCCACGGCCATCACGATCCGCGCGTATGATTTCGCCCGCAAACGGCCCCTCGGTTTGCATGGGCATGGTCTTCAAGTGGTCCATGGTCCCCGTGAACACTTTACGCCGCCTGCGTTCCGTCATGGGAACGAGGACAGCCTTGGGTTTTCCGTCGCTCGTGATCGTCACTTCCTGTCCACCCGCAACCAGCTCCAGTAATGCCGAAAGCTTTGCCTTCGCTGCTCGCACTGGGATGCTGAGTCCAATCCCAGGCAATGCCACAGCCTCATTGAGAATTCCCGGCCGGGCCTTGGCTGCCCTGTGTTTTGCTGTTTTCGCTTTCACATCGAAATGTAGTCACTTGAGACCACATTCGTCAAACAATCACACATCCAGGTTGCGAACGTTGAGCGCGTTGTCTTCGATGAACTGGCGGCGCGGCTCGACTTCTTCGCCCATCAACCGTGTGAACATTTCCTCAGCTTCAACGGCATCGGTCAGGTCGATTCTCAGCAACTTGCGCTTGGCCGGATTCATTGTTGTTTCAAATAATTCCTTCGCATCCATTTCACCCAATCCCTTGAATCGCGTAACCTGGATGCCTTTCTTCCCCACAGCCTTCACGCCTTCCAAAATGTCGGGGATCGAGAACAGCGCCGTTGCTGTCGCGCGGTCGCCCTCGCCTTCAATCAGCTCAAACAGTGGCTTGTCCTGCGCGGCATAATGATCGACCGCCAATCCCTTCTTGCCCAGTTTTCCAAGCAGGTCGGCGATCGCCTTGCTTTCGAGATGCAAGTCATACAGCGCCGCCCGGCGCGTCGGGCCGTCCTTGCGCCGCTCAAATTCCGTGTCAGTTCCAAACAGATCCACATTGTTGGTCTTGAACTGCTCCAACTCATCGTTCGTCAGGAAATAATGAACGGTTTCGTCATTGCCTTCCCGAACCTTTGCCATGTGCAGCGGCAACAATCCGTCCTTGTCGCGCCGTTCCACGTAGTCCGCAAAGTCGCCGCCCAGCCGGCGAATGTACGTCGCGTGCTTGTCGAGCGATTCCAGTAACGTGAGAATCTCCTCCAGTTGCTTGGGCTCAAATTCCCGGCCATCGGCTATGTTCTTCAACCGCACTTCCTCAGTGCCAATCTGCAGCAGAATCCGATTCAACTGAATGTCGTCGTCGACATACTCCGTCCGCTTCTTGCGCGTGATGGAATAGAGCGGCGGTTGCGCGATGTAAACGAAACCCTGCTTCACCAACTGCGGCATCTGACGGTAGAAAAACGTCAGCAACAGCGTGCGAATGTGGGATCCGTCGACGTCAGCATCCGTCATGATGATGATCTTGTGGTAACGCAGCTTCTCAAGGTTGAACGCGCCTTCTCCTTCGCCGTCGCCAATCCCCGTTCCCACCGCCGTGATCATGGTGCGGATTTCATTGTTCTGCAGCACCTTGTCCAGGCGCGCCTTCTCCACGTTGATCAGCTTTCCGCGAATCGGCAGGATTGCCTGAAATTTTCGATCGCGCCCCTGCTTCGCAGAACCGCCTGCGGAATCACCTTCGACGATATAAAGCTCCGTGTTGGCAGGATCCCGATCCGAACAATCCGCGAGTTTTCCTGGCAATCCACCACCCGTGAGCGCGCTCTTGCGAACCGCTTCACGCGCCTTGCGCGCGGCCTCACGAGCACGCGCTGCGTTCAATCCCTTGTCAATGATGCGTTTTGCGATCGGCGGATTCGCATCGAAGTAACTCATCAGCCCTTCATACGAAACCGAACCCACGATGCTTTCGACCTCGGGCGACAACAACTTCACCTTGGTCTGCGATTCAAATTTGGGATCGCTGTGCTTCACCGAGATCACCGCCGTGAGCCCTTCGCGGACGTCATCGCCCGTGATCTGCGGATCCTTTTCCTTCAGCAAATTGTTCTGCTTCGAATACTGGTTGATCGCACGCGTAAGGGCGCTGCGAAAACCCGACAGATGCGTGCCGCCGTCCGGATTATGAATCGTGTTCGTGTAGCACAGCACCTGGTCGTTGTAGCTGTCGTTGTATTGGAGAACGACTTCGACATGCACTTCGATCGCCTTGCCCTCGTTCTCCTCGCGCATCTCCTTGCGAAACGAAATGGGTTTCGGATGCAGCGGCTCCTTGCTCTTGTTCAGCAGCTTGACGAATTCCTCAACGCCATCCTTGAAATAATACGTCTCAGGTTTGGAGTCGGGATGGCGTTCATCGACAAATACAATTTCCAACCCCGAATTCAGGAACGCGAGTTCCCTCAGGCGCTGGCTGATCCTATCCGCCTTGAACTCTGTCGTTTCCTTGAAGATCTCCGCGTCAGGTTTGAAGGTGATCAACGTCCCGGTGCCCTTGGCTTTGCCGATCACTTCCAGCTTCTTCGTGGTCTTCCCGCGTTCGAACTGCATCTGATGCACTGCGCCGTTCCGCGAAACCTCGACTTCGAACCATTCCGAAACCGCATTCACGCACTTGGCGCCCACGCCGTGCGTGCCGCCTGAAAACTTGTATCCCCCCTGCCCGTATTTGCCGCCCGAATGCAAAGTGGTCAGCACCATCTCAACGCCCGGAATTCCGTACTGCGGATGAATGTCCACGGGAATGCCGCGGCCGTTATCCCGAACGGAGATCGATCCATCAACATGGATGGTCACCTCAATCCGGTTGCAATGACCCGCCAGGTGTTCGTCGACGGAATTATCGAGAACTTCGGAAACGCAGTGATGCAGGGCGCGTTCATCCGTGCCGCCGATATACATGCCCGGCTTCTTGCGCACCGCTTCAAGCCCCTCGAGTTTTCCCAACTTCGAAGAGTCATAAGTGCCCCCGCCTTCACCCGTCGAATTAGCGTCTTCCACAATGTCCAAAACGTTTTTCTCTGCCATAAAAAGGGATGCGGAAAAGCCAATCGGCTGACCGCGGAACGATGGCCAAAATAGTAGAAAAACGGGGGTTTCGTTACAACCTTTAGTTTCAGTAATTTGACCCCCGAAAATACCATTTGTTGTGGTGTGTCCCCTCGGCGACCCGCACGTATTGCGCCCCGGTCAGAGGCGAGGGCAGAAAGATGCAGTCTGGAAACGAGCACGGCTGGTTTTCCCCTTTAAAGCCCCATTCAACTCCCTCTCTTCCGCTCCGAGCGGAGGAGAGGGCCGGGGAGAGGAGGCGCGTTTGAAGGTCACCCTCTCCCCCAGCCCATCTCCCGCTCCTGCGCCGCAGGCGAGGCGAGAAACGAGTGGAGGATGGGAGGAAAAGAAGACAGCCACGATGCCGCCCTGCGATCGCCAAACAGAATCTCATCTTTGCTTCGCGCAGGATTTGCCGTAGATAATCCGCTCCCTTGATTTGGGGAACCCTATGAAACCCGAAGTGGAAATCTACGACACGACCCTGCGCGACGGCAGCCAGGGCGAAGGCATCAATTTCTCGGTCGCTGACAAATTACGCATCGCCGAAAAGCTCGACGCTTTCGGGGTTCATTACATTGAAGGCGGCTGGCCCGGTTCCAATCCCAAGGACATCGAATTCTTCGCCCAGGCCGCAAAACGCAAGTTCAAGAACGCCCGGCTCGCTGCCTTCGGATCAACGCGCAAAAAAGGGGTCGCCGTCGAAAACGACGACCAGGTCCGCCTGCTCATCGATGCAGGCACACCCGTTGTCACGATCTACGGCAAGACTTCCATGCTGCACGTGAAGGAAGTCCTCCGCTGCACGCCCGAGGAAAACCTCGCGATGATCGGCGACACCGTCCGCTTCCTGAAGGATCATGGAAAGTTTGTCATCTACGACGCAGAACACGCGTTCGATGGATTCAAACTCAACGCCGATTACGCCCTCGCCACCTGGCAGGCCGCGGAAAAGGCGGGCGCGGATTTCGTGGTGCTTTGCGATACCAACGGTGGCTGCCTTCCGAGCGAAATCGCGGAGATCACCCGCACGGCGTTGGGCAAACTCAATTGCAAGGTGGGCATCCACACGCACGATGATAGCGGCGTCGGAGTTGCCAACGCGCTGGCCGCGGTAGGCGCAGGCGCGGTTCACGTGCAAGGCACAGTGAACGGTTACGGTGAACGGACGGGCAACTGCAACCTCATCAGCGTGATCCCCCTCGTTCATTTCAAGATGAAAAAGAGCTGCGTGCCCGCGAAGTCGCTGCCCAAGCTCAAGGAGCTTTCCCTGTTCGTGGATGAAGTCGCGAACATCCGCCACAACCCGCGCCTGCCGTGGGTCGGCTCCGCCGCGTTCGCCCACAAGGGCGGCACGCATGTCAATGCGGTCCAGAAACTCGCCGAGAGCTACGAGCACATCAACCCCGAGCTCGTCGGCAACGAGCGCAACATTCTCATCAGCGACCTCGCCGGCCGCAGCAACATCGTCATGAAGGCGCAGTCGCTCGGTTTCAAGCTGAACAACGACACGCCCGAACTGAAGCAGATCCTCAATGTCATCAAGGATCGAGAACACGCCGGTTACGAATACGAGGCCGCCGAAGCTTCGATGGCGCTGCTGATCCGCGGCGTGCTGGAGCACAACCCGGAACTGCTCTTCACCGTCGAGACGTATCACGTATCCATGCGGCGCGACATCAAGGAATCGATCTGCGAAGCCACCGTGCGCGTCCGCGTGGGCGACAAGATCGCGCACACCGTTGCCGAAGGCGACGGACCCGTGAACGCTCTGGATGGCGCGTTGCGCAGGGCGTTGACGACTTTCTTCCCGAAGCTCAAGAACGTGGAACTCACGGATTACAAGGTGCGCATCATCAATGGCGGAACGGGCACCGCTGCGAAGACGCGGGTGTTAATCACATCGACGGATGGCAAGCGCGAGTGGGGCACGGTAGGCGTGAGCACGAACATCATCGAAGCCTCCCTCCAAGCCCTCGCCGACTCCCTAGAATACGCGTTGTTGAAAAAGTGAGACACGGATTGCACGAATTCACACGAATATGGCCGAGCTGATTTACAGCACCGAAACGTACGAGATCGCCGGATCCTGCATGGAAGTTCATCGGGAACTCGGCAAAGGGCACAGTGAAATCCTTTATAAGGATGCTCTTCAACTGGAGCTTTCAAGTCGGCGAATCACGTTCGATCGCGAGGTCGAATACACCGTCGCCTATAAGGGAGT
>DASPIL010000087.1 GCA_035629175.1 Verrucomicrobiia bacterium
TCGGGAATGATCCACTGATCCTCAAGAAAACCGTAATCAAACGCAAGCAGCCGGCCGTGTCTCAACCTCGCAGCGGCCGCGCTCCACCAGCCGCATGCCGCTGATTGCACCTCAATGCTGTATCCATCGGGCAGCACGTCAGCAACCGGTTGCGGGATCGCAGCCACCGATTCAACCGCGCATGCAGGGCCTCGCGCCCAGGCGAACGCGCCGGCTTCCAAGGTCACTCCCCACTCAAACCAACTCCCCCGCGCCCGGTCCCATCCGAGCCGTCTGAGCGGCAAAGCGTCCAGCAGCTCATTTGAAAACATCACTCCAGTCACGCCTGCGGCGGGAAGCTCCGTCGGAGAACCGAACCATTTGACCTTCCCAGCGAAGTCGTGCAGCGAGGCAGCCTGAAGCGCCCGCAATTGCGCCGAGGGCTCGATGATCCAATACTCCGTTGCGTCAAAAATCTGTTGCCGCCAGCGTCGCAGCCATCCCAGCACGTCAGTCGCGAGCCGCCCGCGGTTCGCCCCCGCCTCGACGAATTGCACACCACGCTCCGGCGCCCGCAGCTCGCCGGCCCAATCCGCGAGCTGAAAGGCGAGCAGTTCTCCAAACATCGGCCCGACACTCACGCTCGTGTAAAAATCGCCACCCCGTCCCACCTTGTCAGATTCTCTCTCGTAAAATCCATAATGTGGACAATACAGGGCCAGCTCCATGAATCGTTCGAAGCTGATCCAGCCGGATTTGCGGATGTCGCCGGAAATAATTTCAGTAAGCGAATTCAAAGGACGATGACTGGTGCGAATTTAGCTGATAACCCGCCGTTGCAACCAGTGTATGGCAAAAATTGACGCGTTCTTTAACCTGATGTTCGAGCAGAAGGCCTCGGACCTGCACCTTTCCTCGGGCAACTCGCCGATGCTGCGCATCAATGGCGAATTGCAACGCGTGGATTTCCCGCCACTCGAAAGCGACGCGCTGAAGACGATTCTTTACGAGATCGCACCCGAATACAAAATCAAAGTCTTCGAGGAAACAGGCGACGTCGATTTCGGCTACGAAATCCCGAACATCTCCCGCTTCCGTGCGAATTTCTTCAACCAAAAAAACGGAATCGCTGCGGTGTTCCGCCAGATTCCCAGCAAGGTCCTTTCCTTTGAGGATTTTGAAAAATTCGACGCGCCGCTTCCTCCGGTCTTGAAAAAGTTTTCCATGCTGAACCGAGGATTGGTTGTCGTGACGGGCCCCACGGGTTCCGGCAAATCGACGACCCTCGCCGCCATGGTGGATTACGCGAACAAGAATCGCCGCGACCACATCATCACGGTTGAGGATCCCATCGAGTTCGTCCACGAGAGCAAGAACTCCCTCGTGAATCATCGCGAGGTGGGAGTCCACACCAAGTCGTTCGCAGCCGCCTTGCGCGGAGCCCTGCGCGAAGATCCCGATATCGTACTCGTCGGCGAGTTGCGCGACCTCGAAACGATCGAGCTGGCCCTTGTCGCCGCGAGCACGGGTCACCTTGTTTTCGGAACCCTGCACACGCCCAGCGCGGCGAAAACGGTTGACCGTATCATTGACGTCTTTCCCGCCGAGCAGCAGAACAAGGTGCGCGCCACGTTGTCCGAGGCTTTGAAGGGTGTTGTCGCCCAGAACCTGTTCAAGCGCATCGACAAAAAAGGCCGCGTTGCCGCCCTTGAAATCCTCGTGTTCACCACGGCGATCGCCAACCTCGTGCGCGAAGGCAAGACCCACCAGATTCCCGGCATGATCCAGGTCGGCAAGAAACTGGGCAATCAGCCGCTCGACGACGCCATCATGGAGCACTTGCGCATGAAACGCATTTCCCCTGAAGAGGCGTACGACAAGGCGATCGATAAAAAGAAATTCCGCGGATTCCTCGCAACCCCGCCCGAAGACGAAGATGTCTGATTGAATTATGCGCCGTCCTGAACTCGATCACATCCTGACCACGATGCTGGATTCCCAGCCCGAGGTTTCCGACCTGCTGTTCACCGCGGACAAACCGCTCCAGGTGGAATCGTTCGGCGAATTGAAACCCGTGGATCTCGATCCGCAGATTGAAAAACTCACGCCCTATCAAACAGAGATGATCGCCCTGAATCTCGTGGGCGAGAACCAATGGCACATCGAGGATCTGCTGCGCCGGGGCTCGTGTGACTCAGCTTACACCCTGGGCGAACGCGCCCGCTTCCGCGTCAACATATTCTCCCAGCGCGGCAATTACTCCATCGTTTGCCGCCAGCTCAACACCGAGATTCCCACGCTCGAGCAGCTCAAGCTGCCCGAAATCATCCGCCTCGTCCCCCGCGAAAAAACCGGTCTCGTCCT
>DASPIL010000088.1 GCA_035629175.1 Verrucomicrobiia bacterium
CCACCGCGGTGGTCATCCAAAACCGCGCAATGCTGCCGATGGCTCCGCCCACCCCAACAAAGACGTATGGCCAAACCTGCTTCATTTCGGCAGGAATCGGATCCACAAAGGCGGTGTGCGATAACGGTGTCCCGTCACAGAAGTGACCAGCGCATGAAACGGATGCAATCCCACACCGACCGATGTTCCCGTGAGAGCAAAGGCGGCTGGATTCTGGCCGGTAACTGTGTTGAAGGTGCCACCTGTGGTTGTCAGAACCGCTCCCGACATCAGCGAGCTTGCCGTGACGTTGAGCTGATACTGCCCCGAGACGGCGACGATATTCGTATTGGCGGAAAAACTGAGGGTCGCATTGAAATCGTGGTTTTTGACCTGGACGGGAATGGTGAACCGGCTTTGGGTCCGCACGTGACTGCCTTCGTATGCCACCGCTGTGAGTTCGTGGTAGCCATCCGTCAGGAGGGTGGTGTCGAGCGCCACTGTCAGCGCCAGGTTGCTGACGCCGCTCGTGAGGTAAACGTGATTCCGGGGCAGGAGGTCGTTCACGTTTTGGTCGAGCGCAACTTCCTCCGCTGGCGAGATGACCAGGGACGAGGATCCCGTCAACCTCACGCGAACTGATGCGGGCTCCAATCCCGGTTCCCGCGCCCGCAACGTGAGCGAAGCGGCGCCGAACCAGCCGGACACAACCTCCTCGACCATCACGCCTCCATTGGTTCCTTGCAGTTCTGGCGACGCATTGACGGCAGATGAGAGAGCCGTTGCAAGTTGCAATGCCGTTGCGCTGCCGGTTTGATTGGTCGTCGCAATCGAAATATTCTGGCCGCCTTCGCGCACAATCGTCAGCTTCAACCAACCGCCGGCGTCAGGCGTTCCCCCAACTGAAAACGTGCGCTGCCCATGAGCCATTGACGGCACAAACCGAAATTGGCTCGGCTTGAGGAAGGCACTGGAAAAGTCTGCGGCTCCGGCAATGCTTGAAAAGGACAAGGAGCCAGTTTCCAATGGAGTGCTGCCCGGCTCTCCGCCCGTGGGGCGAAGGTTTGTGGGTGCGGCAGGGCGGACCGGCACGTTTGTCGTGAAGCGCGTCAGCACCACACGGTCCCCGAACTCAGCCGCGCGGATGCCTGTCAGGTTGGTGCTTTGCGGATGATTCACCCGCGCTGCGAACCCCGCGGCGAGCGAGTTCAGTGTTTCATTGTTTCCCACCGCGTAATTGAAGTGGCGCCCATGCATGAATGCAGCGAGCTGGTTGCCTGCCGCTGGAGGCAGATTGGTCA
The DNA here is from genome assembly GCA_035629175.1 of Verrucomicrobiia bacterium. Lineage (NCBI taxonomy): Bacteria > Pseudomonadati > Verrucomicrobiota > Verrucomicrobiia > Verrucomicrobiia bacterium. The sequence goes on from DASPIL010000088.1 coordinate 1,281, forward strand.
GGGTGCGGAAAAACTGGCCGTCGATGAACAAGTCGACCTGCTGGATGGGGTGCGCCGGGTCTGCTACGAATTCCAGGCCGAAGGAGACGGTGCCGGACAACGCCTGTTCGGGCGTGAGCCCAACCCATTGGGCATCGGCAGGTTTCGCGAAAGGCGCCGCCAGCGGATCGCCCACAATCAACCCCAGGTAGGGGACCGAGATGGATTGATAGTAGGATTCGGCAATGTTGAATCCCCGCGCCTGGTAGAAATAGGCCATCGGATCGGGAAACTTCGTCGCGTCAGAGGAGGGTTCGGCGACTGTTCCGTAGCTCGCCGTCGCTCCCGCATGGATTAATTCGAGAAGGGAGGTTTGTCCGTTCGGACCGAATATGACGCCGCCGAATGAAGTCATGCTGTCGGCGATTGCCCCGGGAATGAACGCGTCGGGAGGAGCGGAGAAAGTCGTCAGGCCGGATTGCCATCCTCGCAGCGGACGAATCGCCGGGAACGCATTCGAGTTTGTTCGGAAAATCGATCCTCGGCCGTCAATCATGCTGCTGAAGATCGCGGCGTCGAAAGTGCGATGGCGGAGATTTCGCAGGGCGTCGGTGGTTTTGGCGAGGACGACAGGGGCGGACGGAAAGGTCGCGTCCGCTCGAACCCCGCGATCCACCAGCGCCTTGGCCTGATCGAGCGTTCCCGCTGTCAGCATGGTGGTCAGCCAATTCGCGCGAAACGCGGTTCTTCCCAGTTCGAACGGCGATTCGCTGAACGCGTAAGCGCTGCCGGCGGTTTTAAGTTCAGTCGGTCCTTTGAATCCATAGAACAGCGCCGCGGTCGTGCTGTTTACCATGGTCCCGCTCACCACATGGAACGGAATATCCATGGACAGGACCACATAATGCACCTGGTTGCTTAGCTGGCGTTCGGCGAGTGCTGCCTGCAGGGGGAGGAGGAGAACGGCGCGGAATTGATCGAGGCTCCAGGTTGTGTTGCCGCCCGTCCACTGGATGCGCACAACGTTCTGGGGCGGGATTTGGCGTTGTTCGCGGTAGTAGTTGCCGAGCTCCAGTGAATTCGTGCTGTTCGCGTTTACGATGATGACCGTGTTGAGCGGTCCGCCACCGGCGAGGGTTTGATTGGAAGGAAACAACACCATCAGGCAAACCGCGGCCATGATCCCGAGTTGGCGGTACAGCTTCTGCATTGCGTGCGGCAAATTAAACCAGAGTCACGCCAATACGCCAGCACTGTTGAAGTGAAAGGAAAAAGGGCCGGCTCGAAAAATCGAACCGACCCTTCCGGGGTGTGGGGCGAACAGGGTTTACTTGCGAAGCCGGAACACGAGTCCCAGCGCGGCGAGGCCAAGCAGCGCGAAGCTGGTGGGCTCAGGAATCACCTGCAACTGCAGGCTTGTTGTCCGGCTCACGACGGTCGAGAGACCGGGCGCGAGGCTGAAGTCCCATTGAAGGGCCCAGCTGACGTCGCCAGGACCGGCGGCGCCATTGTTGTTAAGGTTATCCATGGACCCATTGCTGAGCTTGCCCAGCAAGGCCCCGGTGGTGTCGCTCTCGATTCGGTTGGCGCCCGGTGCAAAGATCGATTGCGCCAGAGCCACGGAGGGGTCTTCCTGATTTGCCAGGAAGTAGCTCCCGCCGAATGAGGCGAACTGGACGGCGTCGTTGCCGGGGGTGCCGCCCAGGTCATAGTCCTGGAACGAATAGAGGCGAATGTTCAGGAGCGACCCTGAGGTGTTGATGATGCGAACCGTCTCGGTGAGCGTTGATGCGCCGCTGCCGATGGTTTGGCCGGTCAGCCGGTAATCCAATTGCAGGGTGAATTGCGCCCCGGCGAAGGTGGCGGTGACACCGCGCGTTCCGTCGTAGAGCGACAGTGTTGCGGGTCCCAGGCTCGAGACCGAGCTTTCCGCTCCGGCGCCAACGCCGAAGTAGAGGCCGCCCGAGTTGAGCTGGTTCAATCCGTCGACGAGAAACGACGACTGGATGGACGCCACCCCGAAGTTGAACTGCGCGGTTGAGTTAAGATCTTGAAGCGTAGCTACTTGCGCGTGAGCCGCTCCACAGGCACTGGCGAGGACCAGTGCGATACAGCCTGCGGAAAGTTTCCCCTCCGCCGCTCTTCTTCTGAATTGCGAACGTGATGCCATGTTGTCTCCTGTTGGTTCTAAGTTCCGAATATTCCCGAGGGTTAACCCCGCACGTCTGGTTCGGACGCAGGCGCAGTAGTGGCTTCGCGCCTTTGCGGGATATCTCGTGAACGGGCTCCATCAGCTCACAGCGCGTCAACTTTGTCAATGGGCCGATGAAAGTTTCGCTCAATGCGGCTGAGGACGTCGTCAGGGGTATGGTACCAATCCTTCGTTAAAACGATTAGAAACTGCCAGCCGAACGCCTTTAGGATGCCCGGCTGCATCAGGTAACGGTCCAGCAGATTGGGATTGGCATAGTGCGCGTCGGTGTCCACCAGGATGCCCAGTTGATAAAGGCCATCATTCTTGCGGGACACGGCCAGGTCACAACGGAATCGCGATTGGCCGACGTTCAAGTCAACAGCGTAACCCCGGGACCGCAGCGCATTCGCGAGATCCGAGACGACGGCATCGCTCCTGTTCAATGGCTCCAGGGCTTTCCGCGAAAGCGGATTCAGATTTTCAAGGATGCGCCGCGCGCTGGCGCTGTCGCCTTTTGAAACGGCCTCTGCGTATTCCAGGAAACATTTAAGGCTCTTTGCGCCATCGTTGTAATCATTGGTGATGTCGTGATGACGAATTGAACTCACAATGGCCATGTGATGCTTCGCCCGGGAGAAGATCACATTCAGCCGCTTTGCGCCGCCACGCTGGTTGATCGGCCCGAAGTTCATCAGCATCCGCCCGGCGGCATCGGGCCCGTAGCAGACGCTCATGATGATGATGTCGCGTTCATCACCCTGCACGTTTTCCAGGTTCTTCACGAACAGCCCGCTGAATACATCGTTCTCTTCACGGACGTATTCGGCTTCCAATCGCGTTGAAAAGTCGCTGTCCTCCTCCGCAAGCGTGCTGAGCGCGTTCTCAAGTTCCGTCTGCTGTGCCTCCGAGAACGCCACAATGCCGATGCTCATTCCGTTTTCCTCCTTCAAGAGGCCCCTGACAAGCTGCGCAATGTATGCGGCTTCGGCTGGATTCGTACGGTCCTGGTAGACGCCGTTTTCCATGAAATGAAAGCTGATGCTGCGGGCGAGCAGCGCTGCCACGTGGGCTGGCGCCTGCCCAGCCGCGCTGACGCGAAGTTCCTCCTGGTTGTCCACGACACGCTGACGGTCGGGAATCGTAAACAGATTTCCACTGTAGAAGGCGGCGTTGGAAAAACTGATGAGTGACTCGTATCGGCTGCGATAATGCCAGGCCAGCAGAGTCGAAGGCAGGTTTTGCGCGGATTGCGTGAGGAAGCTGTCCGAATCGAGGTCCATCTCAAATCGTTCTCCTTCCTCCTCAACCACCACGCCAGCCTCCTCCGTGCGGCTGGCCGCAAAGAACGTGGTGGGCGGCAATTGCATTTCATCTCCCACAACAATGACCTGATTCGAACGATAAAGGGCGGGGACGGCTTCCTCGATTGGAATCTGGCTCGCTTCATCAAAGATCACGACGTCGAACAGGTTGGAATCGAGGGGAAGCGTGTCCGAGACGCTGAGCGGGCTCATCAGCCAGACAGGTTTCAGATCCTGGATGACCTTGCCGGTGTCGCCGCCCGCGAGGTCGCGAATGGACTTGTAGCGCATCGTTTTTCCGAACTCGTGCTCCAGGTCGCGCCGGCCTGCGCCATAGGATTTCTTGAACGCCTTCTGTTCCGGGTCCAGTTGCGATGCTGTAAGCGAGGAGGTGTGGACGTGTTCGAGAAAAGTTTTGCGAACCGAATCGCGGATTCGCCGCGCGTTCAGGGAGAGCCACTCAGCGTGACGTTTCTCCAGTTGTTCCATCTTGCGCGCCAGCGTCCTCCCATCAAACCGGTTCACGGCGCGTTCGCAACGATACACCTGGTTCAGGCTCTTGCGGCCGATCGCCGCTTCCAGTTCGTCCAGTGGAATCTCGGTTCCCCGCTGTGCGCGGCTGAATGGTTCCGGAAGTTCCGCCAAATCGCCGAGCATCGGCGACATCTCCGCCACGATTCCCATTAGCTCCCGCAGAGTCTTGAGCCTTTGCGAGAGCTCAGGGAAATCGAAGCCTGTGTGCTCCATCAGCAACGAGCGCAGCGTGGAGTTCAAGTCTGTGAACTGCGGCTGAATGGACACCAGATTTTCAATTACGGTTTTTGCATCACCGGCATCCAAGAGTTGGTGGATCAGCGCCTTGACTGACGCATGGCCTGTGGACTCATCGCTTCTTAGTTGCTCGATCAAGGAACGGAATGCCTGCGCATCGTCCGTCCGCCATGCCTTGCGGGCCCGTTCACAGGCTGCATCGAATCCCGCCTGCGCCTCGTGGCGGCTGGCAAGTTCCTGCAGGATTTGAGTCCAGGCCGGCATCACGGCGTGCCTTGAGAAATCGTAACGTGCGCCGAGCGTTTTTTTGAGACGCCAGAAGGAAGGTTTGAAGAATTTGAAAACGGAGTTCTCGAATCGGGTTGCCTGCGCAAGCGCAGCGCGGGTGTCATCGGGTGCAAGGGGATCGCTCCACGCGCTGGTTTTTTGCTGTGCCTGTGTGAGCGCGCGGGCTGCGGCGTCGAGTTCTCCCGTCACCTGCGCAAAGGCATCCGCGGCCGGGTTCTTATCTGTCAGAATTCCCAAGAGCCCTCGCTCGGCGAGCGGATGCGCGCGAACGGCGAATGCGAGTATGGCGTCCACCTCTTCAAATGTATCCCACAGACCGTTCGGAAGCCCCGGCGTTGACAGCGCTGTCTGAATGCGATCCAACAGATTCTCGGCCTTGTCGAGCAGGGTGTTCAGGGTTTCAATCGGACGATCCGCCTGCAGCACCTCCCTGCTTAGCCAGCGCAGCGGATGCTTCCCAAAACAAAGATCCTGCCCAAGGTCAACGAAGGTCGCGCGCAATCGCTCAACGACTTCGCCATGCTTCAGCCATAGCGGGTATTCCGGCAGGATCTCTTCGATGGCTGGAGGCAATTCACGCGCAGAGCCACGCAACTCCACGAGCCGATGCAGCAGCGCACGAACAGCGATTCCCGTGTGCGCATTAGATTCACGCATCACGCTGGAGAATTGCCGCAGGACGGCGAGATCCTGTTCCATCGCACGCAATGCCGACGCGCAATTGTTTTCCGCATTCTCATCGGGATTGCCCTGGTCCAGGAAGCGTTCGTAAGTCTGCTTCAGATTTTGTATGAACGCCTTCTTGTCCGTTTGGGAATCGTGAATCAGGCAACAGAGCTCGTCCAGTCCCAGCCTCCGCAGCCGATGGAATACGACGTCGATCGCCGCGCGCTTTTCGCAGACGAACAGGACGCGCTTGCCGCGCGCCACATAATCGGCAATCAGGTTTGTGATGGTCTGCGATTTCCCCGTGCCTGGCGGACCTTGAATAATGTAACTCGCCCCTGTTCTCGCTCGTGTGATGGCTGTCGCCTGCGCCGCGTCGCAGGAAATAATCAAATGCTGGTCCGCGAGTTCAAGCGGTGCCAGGGCTGCCTCGGGCGGCCGCGGGGTCAGCGAGAAGACGGTGTCGAACGCCTCACTGCCCATGTCCGTCTCAATGAGATTCGCATAATCCCGCACGAGGGTCATCTTCCTGTAATTGAAGTTACCCAGCGTCAGGCTGCACAGGTCGAAGTCCCACGAATACGGATTGCCGCTGTCACCGTCCCGAATCGCGATCATCTGCTGTTCCTTTTCGAGAACGTTGCCGGTATTCGGCGGTGAAGGGGGTTCAACGATGTGTGGCAAGCGAGGCAGCGGCGCGGCTCCCATGACATCGCGAAGGGGCATCGGACGCGGACGGACTTTTTCGATGAACAATTGCAGGCCCAACGGACGGAAATGCTCGCGGTCGTAACTGTATTCGGTTTTGGCGGCGGACTGCGTCCGTTTCGCCTGGGCCTTCAAACGCCGCCGATACTGATCCATACGCTGGCGCGCCTTCTCATGGATCAATTCAATTTGAGGACGATCAATCTTGTTCAGTGTGACGCCAGGTTCGCTCGCCTGGATTTGTGTGCGGAGACGCTCGCAAAAGCCGTCGAGCGAAGTTTCCGCGAGATCGATGGTTTCAGGCAGATCGAGATTATACAGGTCCTTGAGGTGATGCCGCAGCGCCGGGTTGACTTCTGCTTCGCTTGTTGCGGGATCGAGAACATAATTGTCGCGCACCCCCTGTTTCCGGGTGAGTTCCACGGGAAGCAACAGCAGCGGTGAATGGATGCGTTCACCGGGAGCTTCCTTGAGATTGTTCCATCGCAAAAAACACAACACGAGCCGCAGTTGCGCAAAGCCAAACTCGGCGCGAGCCCGCCTGGCTTCGCTGATGATCTTGTCGAGCACGCCGGGAATATACGGCGCGTCTTCGAACCTTAGATATTTACCGAGCGACATCGGCTCCCCTCGCGTGATTGAGTTCGCCAGGTCAGGATGCCAGACAAAGAGCTGCTCCAGCTTGATGTTGCGATAATCCAGCAGCAGGGGAACGGACGCGACAGTGAGATTCAGCGTCTGGAGCGTGGATTTGAAGTAGATGAGTCGATTGCGCCGCGTGATTTCAAACAGGCGGTCGCGCAGGTGGGACTGAATCATGCGGCGCCGTCCGGCAACACCCGATTCCTTGAACCCTTCCATCCGGCTGAAATCCAGATCAGGGGCTTGCTCGCGATAATTCTCCAGCCGCGATATCACTTGCCCGAGATCGGGCGCCCGCTTGTGACGGTTCAACTCGGTCATCTGAACGATCACGGAAGCGACGACGGGATTGATCCGGCGATTGATCGCGAAGAGGTTTGTTCGATTCGCGGCGAACACCTCCAATTCCTCCGGGTCCGTGAAATCGAGCCCGCACGCGAGACTCGCCAGCAGCATTCCCAGCGAAAAGATGTCGGTCGACTCGTCGTGATGATCAACTGCGTGTTCCCAGGAACGATAATCCGGCAGAAATACGGGATGTTCAATCGGGCCCGATCCGGATCCCACCCGCAAGTCCGAAACCTTCAGGGAGGAGTTATCGATATCCGCCGTGCGGCTCCAATCGCCAACTACGTCCAACGCGCGACTGACAGAGGCCTGGAGCGCTTCAACCCTTGCGTTGTTTTTCCGCGGTGTCACGGCATCAGCGGGTGCAAACGCGAGTTGGCGGCCATCGGTCAGGGTGAGGCGCTGGATTCCATTGAGCGGCGCAACACATCCAGCTTGGTGCGTTGCGAGCACCTGCTTCATGAGCGGCAACACAGCCGGCAGGACATCATCCGTTTGGAATCCGCCACGGTCCGCGCCGGAAGCCAGCAGTTTCAGGAAGGGCGCTTCAAAAACCTCACTCATGGCCGGCCTCCGCGTTCGCGAGCATTGCCGCTGCATTCTCCCTGATCCGCCGCACATCGCGCGCCCGCATCTTCAACTCCTTGGCCGCAAGCTTTTCAAAAGGTTCTTCGAGCTGCATCTCGCGGCTGAGCTCAAGCGCCGCCGCCAGCGGCAATTCATCCAGATCCGGATCCACCGTGACGAAATCGAGCAGAAGGTAGCAAAGATATTCCCGCACACTGCGGTCGCGGGATTTCAGAGCGTCGCCCCAAGCAGCTTCACCATTGGTTCCAGGATGGAAGTCGTCGAAGAACATTCTGGCGTGTCCGAGTGCAGCTGTCGTTTGAAACCACTTCGGGCGCAACAGCCGTTCCAGGACACCTCGTGTGGCTGCAGCGAGCCGTTTTTGTCCAATCAAATCAAGGTCGTCGATTGTGCCTGCGCCCTCAATCATTGCGCTGATGTCGTCCGACGCGTGCTGCCGTTTCTCCTGCCAGAGCGCCAATGCCCGGGCGCGGATGAATGTTTCAGGATGCGAAATGCCATCGGTTGCAACGTTGCCGTTCGCGAAAATCTCTTCCGCCTGTTTCAAGTATCCGGCTGCGCTGACTTCCTGCAAACCAGTCCCGATTTTGACGAGGCCCGCAACCACTGGATGCGGGTCGCGTGTCACATGCAGCGAACCGCGGTCGGCAAATATCTCGGTATATAATTGGTAGCGCCGCGCGGTCTGCTCGTGGCTGCCGGACGCGCGGGGATCCTTTGCAACAGCCTGAATCAAGCGGTCGGCGATGTGGAATTCGCCGCCGTCTCGCGCCCAAAGGTGAAAATGCGCCAGCTCGTGTCCGATAACGGATTTGAGTTCCTCCTCGCGCAACAGGGAAAAAACCGGGCCGGAGAATACAATGTGTCCCTGGCCGCGAATGTAACAGAGGGCGGCGTTCAACTGCGGATTATTTTGCGCCTGGTAAAGCGTGACGGGGATGTCGAGCTGCAGCCGCGCCTTGGCATCATCCAGATGTTGATGAAGCCCCGGGTGTGTTTCTCGATCGAGGCGGTACGTGGATTTGAGCAAATCCATGCGCAGCGTTTCGGTGTCATTCGCCTGGGCTTGTGCCGAGGAAAACCAATCCCACAGTTCTCGTTCGTGAGACTTGAGGTAATCTCTCACCTCCACATGATACGCCAGCGGTTCCAGCATGAGCTCAGGTTCGTCCACGCGTGCATTCAACCGGATCCGCCAAGGCAGGTCAAACAACGGACGCGCCGCGCTGCCTGCGGAGGAGCGGCTTGCAATCGAACCGCAGGATCGCGTCACTCCCGAACTCGAATACGAACGCGCATGGTCCCGCGAGCTGCTTCGCCAGGCGTTGCAGATTGCGCGAAATTGTTTCCGATACCGTGGCAAGCGACGCCGAGGTGGACGAAGAACTGGATACGCGCGAAGTGGTGAAGCGGTTTGAGCGGGAGCGGCAAATACTGGCATTGGTGGACCACCCCAACATCGCACAAGTGTTTGAGGCTGGCGCGACATCGCTGGGCCATTTTCCTGGTGTTGAGTTGTTCGACCGGACGTTCTTTCCGGAATGCGTCCTGTCAGCGGGCGACTCCCGTCTTTTGGCGGAGATTGAAGCGGCAGCGGAAGTGCATCCCGGCGGCGATCTGGTTCCGCTTTCGAGTGAGGCATGGTTGGAGCGATGGCAACGTTTTCGCAGGAAGCATCCTCATTTCGCAGATCACGCGATGTGACGCGAATCGTGCGCCTGCCTTCGCGCACAAAATGCAGCTTAAATGTTGACTGACACTTTCGTTCCGCCGATTCTAACCGCGTTGGCAGGATAGCTCAGTTGGTAGAGCAGAGGACTGAAAATCCTTGTGTCCCCGGTTCGATTCCGGGTCCTGCCACCACCTTTTTCTCACGCGTTGTCCTAGTTCCCCCGGCGGCATGGTTTGCTGCATTGGTGTCGATGCTAAGGACTGGGATCCACCTGTGTTCCACGGGTGAGTTGCAGCCAGAAGCGGCTGCCTTCGCCAGGGCGCGATTCCACTCCAAACGTTCCACCCATCCGTTCAACGGCTTTGCGCACGATGGCGAGACCGATTCCCGTGCCTTCATATTCCTGTTCCGTGTGCAACCGATGGAAAATGCCAAAAATGTGATCGTGAAATTTTTCGTCGATGCCGATCCCGTTGTCCTGAATCCACAAACGCACCTCGTTGTTAATCGGCTCGGTCCAGACCCGCACGTCGGGTTTGGTCCCGCGCGGGACGAACTTGACTGCATTCGTCAACAGGTTGGACACGCATTGTGTCAACGACGCTTCGTGTCCCATCACGGGCAAGAGCGGTTCTTCGATGTGGATATTGCTTGCGGCGGGTTGAAGTTCAGGCCGCTCCTGGATTGTCTGCTGGATGACGCGCTGCAGGTCGACGGCTTGAAGCGTCACTGCCTGCCGGATGACGCGGCTGTAGGTGAGCACGTCCTGGATCAAATGGTCGAGCCGTTCGGCAGCCGCTTTGATGCGGTTCATGTAGTCGCGACCGGCAGGGCCCACGGCGTCGCCGTATTGCGCCAGGAGAATCTGTGAGAAGCTGCTCATGGCCCGCAACGGGGCGCGCATGTCGTGCGAGAGGCTGTAGGAAAATGCCTCATGCTCGGCGATGCTTTCCTGAAGCTTCGCGGTGCGCACGGCGACGACTTCCTCGAGATGTTCCTGCGCCGCGCGCAGTTCGTCCTCCATTTTCTTTCGTTCCGTCAGATCGCGCGCGACCTTTGCGAAACCTTTCAGCTCACCGCGTTCGTTCAAAACCGGGCGAACCGCGCCGCTCACGTAGAAGCGGCTGCCATCCTTGCGGACATGCCAGCGCTCGTCGACTGCGGTGAATGGCGGTGGAGCGTTCCTGTTGAGGAACTCCATTCCGTTGATCTTCGGGGGTGTACAACAGCACGTCGGCGGATTGCCCGATGATTTCGCCTTCTGAAAATCCAAAAACGCGTTCTGCTCCCGGGTTCCAATCGGTGACACGGCCCTCGGTGTCCGTGGTGAAGATCCCCGCGTCTTTCACATTTTCCCAAATCAGCCGAAACCGCTGGGCGCCCTCCTCAACCTGCTGCGCCTGTTCCTGGAATGCACGATCCAGGCGAATGCGTTCCTTGGCGATCGACACATAATGCGCGAGGCTGCGGATCATCTCGAGATCCTCAGGCGCGAATGTATCCCTTTGCCGGGAACCGAAGGCGAGGGTGCCGATCACGCGGGAGCCGATCAGGAGCGGATGGCAAACGTACGCGCGGATGCCGAGGTCCTTGATCAATCCGATGTCCGGGGCGTCGGATGCCTGCACGTGCTCGACAACAATCGGCTCATTCTGCATGGGCTTTCCGCCGCAGAACGCCTCCCGAAAATCGATGCGTTGAATGCGCGCTGCGATGTCATCCGGCACGCCACCGCAGACGTCGAGGCGCGCGGTCTGGTTCGGCTCAACCACCATGAAGTTAAAAAACGCGTCAAGCTTCAGGTCGTTGGCGATTTGCTGGAAGAGGTCGCGCACGAGCGCGTCTGGATCATCTGCCAATAAAAGCTTTCCCGAGAACTCTGCCAGCCGCCGAAGCCGCGCGTTTTGTGCTTCGAGCGCCAATTCAACATTCTTGCGCTGGATGCTTTGCGCGACGATGTCAGCCACGGCGGCCAGAGTTCCAAGCATGTCGTCGGGCAATGCCTCCCGCGCGAAGAGTGCCAGCACTCCGAGAACGTTTCCTTCAACGAGCAGGGGATAGCCCGCAAACGCGACGAGGCCTTCCCGGCGTGCCCACTCGGGATCGCTGATCCTTGGATCGTGGAGCACGTCATTTGTGAGATGCGGGCGGCCTTCCTTCGCGATGCGGCCGATCTTAAGCTCACCAACCCGCACTCGCGAATGCGGGCCGTCGAGATGAGTGTACATTCCCGCGCTGGCATGAAGCTCCAGCGTTTGTGTTGCTGCGTCGAGCAGCCACACGCGTGCGAACGCCGCGGGAAGGTGTCGCATGATGGCTTCGGCGCAAATTTGGGCAATCTCGGAGGCGGATGCCCGCGGCTGCGTCAGAGCCACCCCGACATCGGCCCGCAGCGCAGAGAGCGCGGTCATTCGAGTCTCCCGCGCCTGAAGGGCTCGGCGATGGGTGATGTCACGGAGAATCTTTAAAAATCCGCGAATCTCTCCGAGATCGTTCCGCATGGCGTGCATGAAGCCGCTCGCGAAGAAGCGGGTGCCATCGTTTCGAACCATCCAGCAATCATCCTCGGCGCGTCCATCCCTCTGGACGCGCTCCAGCTCCCGTTCGAGAACATTCCTGGCGATGTTTTCGGGTGTCATTAGGACGTCCATGGGCCGGCCCACAATTTCGTTCGCGGGATATCCGAAGACTTTCTCCGCACCCGGATTCCAGCTGGTCACCCGGCGGCGCAAATCAAATGTAATGATCGCGATGTCGACGGCACTTTCGACTGCCAATCGGCAGTAGTCGCCCAGATCGGAATCATCGACCGATCCGGCGGGTGCCGAACGGTCATGGGTGGGATTTGGCGTGCCGTTCATGTGGAATCCGCTCCTCGTCCAAGCTGGCTGGGTGTGCGTGTCGTTTGGATCACTCTAAGATCGTGTGAACACCTGTTCAATGAGGTGATTCCCGTCTTTCCGCACCCCGGCCAGAAAAGGGCTGCACTGCGGAATACGCCTACTGGCACGCGCAGATTGAAATGCTAATTTCGATTCATTCTTAAGGTGAACGAGAAAAACTCCAGCGAGGTCAATCGTTTGGGAAAGCCTGTCGCCGGCGCGTTGAGCGTGTGGTGCGTGGTGTGGCTGGTTGTGTTCGCGAAAACATTTGTCGAGCTCACGTGGCGGCTGGCCTGCGAGTTGAACGGGATTTCCGTTCCGCTGCTCATGGCTCCGTGTTTCTGGATCTGGTGCCTGGTCTTCGCGTTCGTCCTATGCGTGGTGCATCGGCTGGCGACGATGCCGTGGGTGACCTTCGAAAAGAGCTTGAATCGCAGAAAAGCGGCAGTGCTGATTGCCACGATTCCCGCGTTGTTCTGGGTGCTTCTGACCGAATTGATCCCTTACATCTATCCTGCCGTGTCGGGCACCTTGAGAATCGTTCCGGTTCTTGGCGGGCCTGCGGGTTTGCTGCTGTAGGCCATTCGCATTCCCGGCGATGGCCATCCCCCGTCTTGGCATGCCTTAACGTTGAACCCGCCGCCGCGCTTCTGCGATGCGGCGCTGGCTTGTTTCGCGCGGACCACGGCACCATACTTCAGCCAATGTTCCGGACCCTCGCCCGCATTTTGCGGCAACCTTCGCAGCGACGCGCCGCGTGGTGGCTCGTTTTGCTGTTCCTTGTCTGGACGGGCATGCCCTGCCGCGCGGTGGTGTTGTGGGCGGATCTGGGTTCGACGCTTGCACAAAATACCGGGGATGGAACCGATATCCTGGGCGGGGTGGTTCACCAAGACAATGGCTCTTCGGGAACGCTCTATTTTCGCTTCCGAATCTCGCCGTTGTCGGATGTAACCACTGAAGAGTTTTTCGCCGCATTCCAATTTTTCGAAAAAGGAACGGGCCGCCTGGCTGTCGGCAATTCGCTGAAGGCATGGGCCTACAGCGCGTTCAATACTTCCGCGCAGGGCGAGGGAAATTCCGTGCCCGGAGACATCGACCTGCGATCGATGCGTCCTGATCCTTCAGCCAGCGTGGGCGTGCCGCTTCCGTACGAACTGCCAAGGCGGGGGATCGAGAATGTCATTGTCATCAAAGTCACGTTTGTTCCGGACGCTGACGACAAGGTTGTGGTCTGGTTGAATCCTGACTTGAGCCATGGTTCGCTTGAGGCCGATCAGCGCACCGAACTCACGACGGATTTCACGGCAAATGCTTCGTTCGATGAATTGCGCATTCGTCACGGTGGCGCGGGAGACGGGTGGGTGTTCAGCGAGATGGCGGTTGCCACGGCGTTCGAAGATTTTGTGAGCGGCCTTGAGGTCGTCGAACCGGATGCCGGTGCGGACTCGATTGCCGGCCATAGTCCCGTGACCGTGCGAGTCTGGCAACGAGAGCAGGGGCTGCCGCAGAATTCGGTGCGGGCGCTGGCGCAAACGCGTGAAGGATATTTGTGGGTGGCGGGGGAGGAGGGCGTCAGCAGGTTCGATGGCACGCGCTTCGTGACTTATTCAACGCAGGACGGATTGCCCGCGCAACCCGTGCAGGTGTTGCTGGCTGATGCGAGCGGGCAGCTCTGGGCAGGAACGGCGGGCGGCGGACTCGCGGCCTGGCGCGACGGACGTTTCACGAATTACACAACGGCACAAGGCCTCGCATCTGATTCAATTCTCGCGCTGGCGGAGGATGCAGGCGGTGATTTATGGGTGGGCACGGATTCCGGTTTGAGCCGCATTCGGAGTGGAAAACTGGCGACCGCCGGGCCGGAATTCTTCAAGGGGCAATCCGTGACCGCGCTCACATCTACGGGCGGGGGCGAGATCGTGGCGGCAGTCCGCGGGATGGGCCTGTTCCGATACACGAACGACACGCTTGTTCCCGTGGCGCAATCCGCTGCCGTTGCAGCCTTGCTGAAGGATGTCCATTGCCTGCTGGAAGACACGGCCGGACGGATCTGGGTCGGCGCGGGAGACGATATTGTTCTTTGCCGTGAGCGTGATGAATGGCGCCGATATCGCGTGCCGCGTTCCGTGCGGCGTCCTGTTGTGACCTCGCTCGTTCAGGCTCCTGATGGTGCCGTGTGGGCAAGCTCGCTCGGGGAGGGATTGATTGAATTTCGCAACGGCAAGCTGGCTGCGTTCAACGCATCGATGGGATTGTCCGACAACTTTGTCGGCGCGCTGATCGTGGACCAGGAAGGAAATCTTTGGGTTGGGACCACTGCAGGATTGAACCGCGTGCGCCGCAGTCAGCTGGTGGTTTTTGGGCGCGGGGATGGCCTTGGCATCGGGCCGATCCAGGGCCTTGCAGAACTGGCGCCCGGCGTGGTCTGGACCGCAAAACCTGGAGACGGATTATTCGGTTGGACAGGGCGCTCATTCACTCGAATCGGCAGCGCAAACGCCTTGCTGCGCGGCGCGGCGGTAAACTCGATCCTTGTGTCCAGTGACACCCAATGCTGGGTCGCCACGACATCCGGACTGATGCATTTCGCAGAACCGTTGAATCGAGAAGCCAGTCCCGCCTTCGTGGTCAGTGGCGCAGATGTGATAGCCGTGCTCGAATCCCGCGATCAGACGATTTGGATTGGGGCGCGCAATGGCGGGCTCTGGCATCGGACGGGCGGCCGCTGGCTGCCCAAGAGCAGTTGGGCGCGATCCATAACCTGTCTGGCGCAAGGCCGCGATGGACAGCTGTGGATTGGCACGGACGGGCAGGGAGTGATCCCGTTCGATTCCGGATCTGCTGCCATCAACAAGGGAGCGGGGTTGCTGAGCGACACGATCAGGACGTTGTACGATGATGGTGCGGGGACGTTGTGGATTGGCACGGCCGCGGGTGGACTTGCCCGATGGCGCGACAACCGCTTGAGCAATTTCACCACGCGGGAAGGCCTTCCAGACAACACAATTTCCCAGATCGTTGAGGACGATTCCGGACGGTTATGGGTGGGAAGCAATCGCGGGCTTGCGGGTATCAGCAAGCGCGAGCTGGACGACGTTGCAGCGGGAAGGGCGGCCGCGCTGTATCCTGTGCTTTATGGACGCCCGGAGGGAATGCCGTCGGAGGAGTGCACTGGCGGTTACTCGCCCGCGGGAATGAAGACTGGATCGGGAAAGTTGTGGTTTGCGACCAGTTCAGGGATCGCGGTGGCCGACCCGCAGAAGCACCAGGCCGATGCCCCGCCGCCGGTTGTGCGGCTTGAGGAAGTATTCATAGATGGATCTGCCGTTGAGTTTCGCCACGCGTTGAATCGCTCACCCGCTCCGTCGCAGGCAGAACCGTTGAGAATCGCTCCCGGGAAAAAACGAATTGAATTTCATTACGCCGGCCTCAGCTTCGCCGCCCCGGATCGCGTGCGGTTCCGCTACCGGCTGGTTGGTGCGGATCCTGACTGGGTGGAAGCGGGCACGCGGCGCTCGGTTTTCTACGGATACCTCCCGCCAGGAGATTATCGGTTTGAGGTGAAGGCGTGCAGCGGCGCAGGTGCGTGGAACGAGCTGGCCCTCAGCCTGCCGTTGCAGGTGCAGCGGCGTTTTTATCAATCCTACTGGTTTCTCGGTGCGCTGGCGTTTGGCGGGATCCTGTTCGCTGGAGCGATGGCGCGCCTCGTTGAACGCCGCAAGCATCAGGCGCGGCTGCGTTCACTGGAGCAGGAGCGGGCGGTGGCGCGCGAACGCGCGCGGATTGCGCAGGATCTGCATGATGACCTGGGCTCCTCGCTCACGCGCATTTCGCTGCTGAGCGATTCATTGAAGGAGGATGTTGGGCATGCAAGTCCGCTCGAGCCGAAGGTGGCGAGGATTTCGCAGGCATCCGCCCAGACGGTGCGCGCCCTTGAAGAAATTGTATGGGCGCTGCGACCGGGGAGCGACACCGTCGAAAGCCTCGTCGAATACATTTCGCATGTCGCGCACGAGTTGTTTGACGGGGAACGAACGAAATGCAGGCTGAGCTTTCCATCTGACATTCCCGGCCAGAGGCTGCCACCGGAAGTCCGACACAACATCTTCCTCGTGGTGAAGGAGGCGCTCACGAACGCGCTGAAACATGCGCGCGCCAGCGAAGTGGTTGTGCAGGGGGAATTCGATGACGGCAGGCTTCTTCTCAAGGTGAGCGATGACGGCCAGGGCTGGAACCCGGATCACGCCGCTACTCATCGAAACGGGTTGAACAATATGCGGCGGCGCGCTGAAGAGATGGGAGGAATGCTGGAGGTGGATTCACGCCCGGGTGCGGGAACGCGCGTGACCCTGACAGTGAACGTTCCCGGCCAGGCTCCGATTCTCGGGAAGAAAGGCGAATAGCGAGTTATGGCGGGCTCCGAAACAATCAAGGTATCCATTGTCGATGACGACGACGGAATTCGTGCCGGCCTGGTGTCGTTGATTCGGCGGGCGAGCGACATGCGGCTCACGGGCGATTACGGGCTGCCCGAAGTTGCGCTTAAGGAACTTCCGCTTCATCCGCCCGACGTCGTGTTAATGGATATCAACATGCCGGGGAAGCAGGGGGTCGAATGCGTTCGCCAGTTGAAAAGCGTGGTTCCGCGGGTGCAGTTTCTCATGCTGACTGTATACGAGGACAGCGATTCTCTCTTCAATTCCCTCAAGGCAGGCGCGAGCGGCTACCTTCTTAAACGCACTGCATCCAGGCATCTCCTCGACGCAATTCGGGACGTGCATGCAGGCGGTTCACCTTTGTCGCCGCAACTTGCCCGCCGGGTCGTGATGTTCTTCAACCAGGCGCCTGCAGTGGATTCCGAGGTGGCGAAGCTCACGGCGGGTGAACGCGAATTTCTGGATCAATTGGCAAAGGGATATGCGTACAAGGAAATTGCCGATCGCATGAAGATCAGCATCGACACGGTTCGCAGCTACGTGAGGACGGTTTATGAGAAACTGCATGTTCACTCGCGAACCGAGGCTGTTGTGAAGTACTTGAAAGGGTAGCCATTGCTGTGAAGGGAGCGTGGCGTTCACGCCGCTTGACCCGCGTATTGAACGGCGCGCGACGAAATTTCCGTGAGTGGCGCACGTTTGCCGCTGAAGGCCGGCTGATGCAAGTGCCCGGCCGCTAAACGAAAAACCGCCGGACGCGTGAGGCGTCCGGCGGTTTCGTTATCGTCCTGCGACTATGGACTCATGTCGATCAGGCGGAAGAACTGCATGCTTTCACTCGCCGGCATGTTCGTCGAATTCGCGCCATCGCTCGCCGCGTGGTTGACCCAATTGGTCGTAGTCAGATCGGTGGTGGACTGCAACTGCACACACTTCATTCCCATCCATTGCAGCTGCACCTGGCCGGGCGAACCGGGAACGGCAACGAGCGCGCCGAACTTGGTTTCTGTTCGCAACGCACTGTTGGAATTCGTGCCAATCCACATATCCGTCGGCATCGTGTAATTGGTCACTCCTGCCGCAGAGCGGATGAAGCGGACGTGATTCGTGCCAAAACCCGCTTCGTTGTCCTCTGTGTTCATGGAGTATTTGTAGGTGACCATGACATTGTTCCCGGGCGGAACCGGAACCGTGATGCTGTAGATGTCGCCATTCTTGTTCATGCGATAGGGCTCGGCGGCAGACGGACTGCCCCATGCCCACCAGCTCAGGAAATCGCCATTCAGGAAAACTTCCTGTGTGCCGTCATAGACCGGGGTTCCAGAGGTGCCAACAGCGCCAGCCATGTTGACGCTGAAGGTGACGTAATTCGTTTCCTCGACCATGTCGCATATATCGACGTCGTTGAAGAACACGGGACCGTTGGTCTGGACCGTGGCAGTGATGTTCACCTGGCGGTCTCCGCCACCTGTGCTGATGGGGCTTTCCCAGCCATCGTTCGGAGCGCCTGCGCGGCCGTTGAAGAATTTATAACGAATGCACGAGCCGAGCGGCCAGTTTGGAAGAGTGAGCGCAGCTTCATAAACGTTGGTGTCGTTTTCTGACTGGGTCATTGCGAGTTGATTCCAATTGTTGAACGTGCCGCGCGCGTAGACCTGGTCGACGCCTGGCGTAAAGGCCCCCGTCGCGATTTGCACTGACATGTCCACCGAGAGGGTGAGCTGGTTTGTGGGGCTGCTGAGCTGCTTGTCGCTCCAATAGGCAAGCGGAGCGGTGACCGAGGTGCCGTTCAATGTCACGGTGCGCACGTCGTTGCAAATGAGCAGCGGGGTTTCTTCGCCCGGGAATGGATCGCCATAGAACTTGTAGGAAACCACCGTGCCGCTGTAGCCCACGATGTCCACTGTGTTGCTGTAAATCGTGGTTCCTTCCATCCGCGTCAGCGCGAACTCAGCCTGGGTCTGCCAGTTATTGAATCCGCCACGAACGTAAACGATGTCCGCATTCGTATCGAAACCGCTGGTCGCAGGGTACTCAAGGATGGGCACCGCCATGTCCACGAGGAACGTGACGCGATTCGTCGGAGCGGGCAGGGGATCGCCGGCCAGCCAGCGGCCCCGCGGAAGATCGAGTTGAAAGGTGACCGCCTCGTTCGGATCCGTCGTCGTCACCGACGCGTTTCCAGTGTTGGGTGAGAATTCCGGGCCGATCGAATACTCCCACGAGCTGGGCGCCCGGAATTTGAATTCGTAAGTGCCCGGAGTCGGGATGGTGTACGTGACGGAGTGAAGGCCGTTGCCGTTGCTGGTCATCTGCCGTGCAGCCGTATCGACTGCATCATCCCAATTGTTGAACGCGCCGTGAATTTCCCAAGGCATGTTGCCGGGATCAGTAAAGCCCACGCGGCTGCCGAGCGGGCGCCACCCGTCGTTTTGTCCGCCCGGATAAAAGTGGATCGTGAATTCGCCGCTGGCATCGTACTTGGCTCGCGCGTCCTGGCTCGGGAATGCGCTCGACCAATCGCCGACTGCGTCAACCTTGAATGAATGCAAGGCTCCCGGGGTGCCGCCCGAAATGGTAAGCGAATAGGAGCCGTCGCCGTCATCGTTCATCTGGGTGGTGCCCCAACCGTTAAACTCTCCGCGCGCAAAGGGTTGAGCCTGGAGAGTGGCGCTGCTGATTGCGGCCAGCGCGGCCGCCATGATGAATTTGGGTAGGATATTCATATCGGATAAGGATCTTCCGCTTGCTGCCGACCGACGGCGGCATTACGCCGCTCGCCGGGTGGATTGACATCGCCCACTCTATGCCACCCGCGTTGGCTGTCCACCGCACGTTTGTGCGGTGAATTCCTCCCTTGCCCTGACCCGCACCTTCATGCGGTTGTCGCCCGCGACAGCGCAGGATTATTTTCCCCGCATGAAGATCCTTCTCCCGCGCTGGTTTCATTCTATCGCGATCACCCTGATGCTCGCCAGCCTGCCTGAACTTCAAGGCCAGACCGTGTCGCTGCACTCTCCCGGAAAGAACATCGAGATTCGTTTTGTCCTCACGAACGGCCAGCCGTTTTATTCCGTTGCGCGCAAAGGACGCGAAGTGATTGCGCCGTCACGCCTTGGCTTTCGCCTGAAGGGTGCTCCGCATCTCGACGGAGCTTTCCAGCTGGTCTCAACGAATGGCAGCGCTGTCGATGAAACGTGGGAACAACCCTGGGGAGAGAAGCGGGAGATTCGCAACCAGTATCGGTCTCTCGTGGTGGAGCTCGCCCAGGACCGGA
Source organism: Verrucomicrobiia bacterium (assembly GCA_035629175.1). Taxonomy (NCBI): domain Bacteria; kingdom Pseudomonadati; phylum Verrucomicrobiota; class Verrucomicrobiia; species Verrucomicrobiia bacterium. Next base: position 21,036 of record DASPIL010000088.1, read on the forward strand.
CCCCTGCGGCGCGAATGCAAATCGAGTTTCGAGCCTTCGATGACGGCATAGGATTTCGCTACGTGATTCCGGAATCTGCGGGGCGGGGAAAGTTCTCCGTCATGGACGAGCTGACGGAGTTTGCCCTAGCGGAGGATTACCGCGCATGGTGGATTCCCGCGTTTGAGCCGATTCGATACGAATACGTCTACCAGAGTTCACCCGCCAGCCAGCTGAAGCGCGTCAACACGCCTGTCACATTCGAGGGACGCGAAGGATTGTTCGTGAGCATCCACGAGGCGGCTCTTGTGAATTACGCCAGCATGGGGCTCGCGCGAACCACCAACACGACGCTCAAGGCCGATCTGTTTCCGTGGTCGGATGGTGACAAAGTGAAGGCACAGGGTTCTCTGAAGACGCCGTGGCGCACGATTCAAATGGCTGACACTCCCGGCGGACTCATTACGAGCTATTTGATTCTGAACCTGAACGAACCCAACAAGCTGGGCGACGTCAGCTGGGTCAAGCCTGCGAAATACGTGGGCGTCTGGTGGGAAATGCATCTGGCGACGAAGACATGGGAATCGGGGCCGAAGCATGGAGCGACGACTGCGAACACGCGCAAACACATCGATTTTGCGGCGCGGCACGGATTCAGCGGGGTGCTGGTTGAGGGCTGGAACATTGGGTGGGACGGTGATTGGATGGCGAACGGCGAGAAGTTCAGTTTCACAAAGCCCTACCCGGATTTCGATCTGGAAGGCCTCGCCCAATATGCGAAGGAACGCGGCGTTTACCTGATCGGCCATCATGAGACCGCAGTGGGAATCAAGAACTACGAAAACCAGATGGATGACGCCTATGCGTTGTGCGCGCAGCTTGGCATAAAGGCAGTCAAGAGCGGTTACGTGAGCGAAGACCCGAACGTCATCGGCTGGAACGAGCGGGGAGAACGCACGAAGGAATGGCATCACGGCCAATTCATGGTGGAACATTATCATCGTGTGATGGAAACCGCTGCGCGCCACAAGGTGATGCTGAATGTTCACGAGCCCGTCAAGGACACCGGCCTGCGGCGGACGTATCCCAACATGGTCTCGCGCGAAGGCGCGCGCGGCCAGGAATACAACGCGTGGAGCGGCGAGTGGCGGAATCCGCCTGAGCACGAAACCATTCTTCCGTTCACGCGCATGCTTTCGGGTCCGATGGATTTCACCCCGGGGATCTTCAAGCTGCAGTTCCAGGATATCCGCGCGGGAAACTTTGTTCCCACGACCTTGGCGAAACAACTGGCGTTATATGTCGTGATTTATAGTCCCGTGCAAATGGCAGCCGACCTGCCGGAACATTATGAGGAGCGGCCGGAAGCGCTGCAATTTATCAAGGACGTGCCCGTCGATTGGGAAGACACGCAGGTGCTGAACGGAAAAATTGGCGATTACGTAACGATCGTGCGGCGAGATCGTCACAGTGCAGATTGGTTCTTGGGAAGTGTCACCGATGAAAAATCGCGCACGCTCAATGTGGAGCTTTCATTCCTGCAACCGGGCCGGGAGTACGTGGCGGAAATCTACCGCGATGGCGATGGCGCGAACTTCGACAAGAACCCGTATCCCATTGTTGTCGAGAAGCGGCCCGTGAAGAGGGACATGAACCTGGAACTGAAATTGGCGCCAGGCGGCGGCCAGGCAATCCGATTCCGCGCCGTTGCGCGATAAGGCGCTGCGTAGCGCAGGTGTCTCCCCACGAGTCGGGACTGTATCGCGGCGCTTCCAAGCCGGGGCTGTCCGAGAATCGCTCCGAGCAAGTTCGGACATGGCAGCGCCGACTTGCATCCGCTTGCGATGTTGAAGAACCAATCGCGTAACGATGATTCGACAAAGGAGAACCAAGCGCTGCGTTACGTAAGCACAGGCTGTTCGTTCGGGACAACCCCCGCTGTGTATTGATCAAGTCCGCGTTCGCAGCGAATCCTTTTGCTTCGCAGCACGTCGTCGAGACGCGCGCGGTTGTGATCGAAGTGCGGCCTCGGCGCGATCGGATGATCGAGGTGATAAACCAGGGCCCGGCCATACACGAACTTTCGCCCGCGCCCCAGGTTATAGATGCGGCTGCCCAGGTCGGAATCCGCTCCCATTCCACGGCCGAGATACGATTCATCAAAGCCATTCACGGCAACGACATCATCGCGCCAAAACGCCATGTTGCAGCCCAGGATTCCCCGCTGTCCGTGGTCGCGACGTATCAATGGAAACGGCAGCCGCACAGATTTGAAAGGGCGCGCAATCCTTCCAGACAGAGCCCACCGCGCGATCGACGTTCGCCCTGGTAGGAACGCCGCGGCGAACGGTTCCCGTATGAAACAGCGCCGTCCCTGCACCCAAAACCCGCGTTCCGCAAGCGTGCGATGATCCTGGATGAACTTGCGGTGCGGCACGCAATCGCCATCGAGAAACACCAGGTAGTCCCCGGTCGCGCGTGCAACGGCCTTGTTGAGAATGGTGGTTTTCAGAAATCCAACGTCGGGATGCCAGTGATGCTGGACTGGCGCGCGGGCGCTGGCGCTCCACTCTTTGATAAGACGGCGCGTTGTCTCGGCGGAACCGTCGTCAGCAATCAGGATTTCGGCTGGCCAATCGTCCTGCAGGGAGACGCCCTGAAAAACCTGGTGCAGAGCTTCGGGCTGATTGTAGGTGCTGATGATCAGGGAGATTTTCATGGCGATCAGGGTGATTTGCGCGTGCGCACCAACAGGTTTTTCCACGGTCGAAATTTCTGAAGCGTGCCGTTGGGCAGTTGCGCCGGCCAGCCCCGCGGGGTATCAATGGCCCGCAATCCATCCAGGTACAGCTTCCAAACCAATTCGAGGCTCTGCCGTCGCGCCGGCGATGGGTGAGGTCCGGGACCAACGACACGAGGATTGGTGTTGATCTCGTACACCTGGATGCGGCCGCGGAAGAATCCGAAGTCGGCCCGCCCATATTCAATGTCGGCGAGGTCGAACACCTTTCGCAGATGCTCGCAGTGGGGATTCTCGCGAAGAGCATCGAGTTCCTCGCGGTACAAGTCTTCGCCTGCGATTCCCGTTTTTCCATATTTCACGAGCCATGAGGTGTCGTGAACTGAAATGTGCGGAAGGATCTGATTGCCGATTCGGAAAGCCGAGTACTTGCGATAAAGCCCCGGGCGAAAGGGTTCTGCGGCGAACTCAACAACGAGCAGGTTCGCGGCGGGTGTTCCACTGCCAATCGCATCGTTCATCACGCGGTTCAATTCTTCACGTGTGTGCAGCAGGTCGCTGAGCGGTTCGCGATGCCCCTGGAGCTTCCGCACGAATACAGGAAAGCGGACATCGGTGAGGGGCTCGTCGCCGCGATACACATTGAAGTCATTAAGCCCGGCCTCGTGCAATCGGCGCAAGAGCGGATAACGCGACCTGACTCGCGCGGGATTATTCCAGACGGGAACACCGGCAGAGCGGAGATGCTGATACGCGTGAGCTGCGAGCTCGAGATCCCAATAGCTCAAGCGGTCCAGATCAGTGAAGACATACGTGCCCCGCCAGACGCAGCGCGAACGGAAGAGGCTGTCGTAGAACATCACTGAAATCGGCGGCGCCTGGCGAGCGCGTCTAACATCCTTAAGCGTGTAGCCGTGGCCGCGCGACAAGAGAAAGCGAATCATCGTTTTGCCGATGAGGACTGATTAGAACTTCCTACGCTTGACATATGACGGGCTGATGGTAGAAAGCGGACACCATGAAATCCACACAGAAACGCGTAGACCTCGATTGGAGCAAACTGTTCGGTTTCAACCAGGTCAAATCAGCGAAGAATACGCCCGAAGCCCGCGCGATCATCGGCGGCAAGATCGGTGCGAAAGTTGGTGGCAAAGGCCTTCCCCCGGTCGAAGCCAACACCTAGTCGATCGATGGTTCGAATCAATCAGCCGATTGGGTCATTCCAATCGGCTGAACTGTTTTAGAGAGCGTCCCGGCAGTTGCTTCCCGTTGATCCATAAAACCTGCAGTCATTGTGAATACCTCACTCGAAACTCCGTTGACCGAAAACCTTTACGATTTCGCACCGAGCGCTGCGCGCGCCCTGGAACTCGACAAGCGGATGCGTCAGCGCCTCTCACAAAGCCTGCAATACATCCAGGCAGAGGCTGGAGGCCAGCTGGCGGTCCCTCAATCGGAGTTTGCGTCGTTCGTCACGCGGCTGGAGCGCGGCAGTGTTTCGCCGCTCGCATTCGCCTTCTACAGCGAGATTGTTCTCGCCATAGAAGACAACGAAATGGAATACGCTTCGCAATTGTTCCAACAGATTCTTGCCTTGCGCACGCCGCCGCCGGAACTCGTTGTGCGGGACCTCGCTGACCCGCGAACAGATTTCCAGGCCGCCCGATATGCAAGGGCAATCGACACCGACCCGGGTGTTCCTTTCCAGATTTTTCCGCCATCGCCTGCGTCTTCGGAAAAAAGCCGGAAGGCCATCAACGCAGCGTTTGCATTGATGGATCAGGGGGACCCGGAACTCGCCGACGAAATTCGCGCCTTGTTGCGCGAGGTGGTTCTTGCTGCGGGCAGCGAGCGACCCGGCGAGTGGACTTTTGATGGAGCATCGTCGTTCATGCTTTGGGGCGGGATCCTGATCAATGCGAACCGCGACGACGGTCCATTGGCAATGGTGCAGATGCTGGCGCACGAAAGTTCGCACAATTTATTGTTTGGATTTTCAGCGGATGAATCGCTGATCGAGAACTCCCCGGAAGCCCGGTACGCGTCGCCTCTCCGCGCAGATCCGCGCCCCATGGACGGAATCTATCATGCGACGTTTGTGACCGCGCGCATGTACCGCGCTGTGCGGACGCTGCTCGACAGCGGTGTGTTGAATGCGGAGCAGCGGGTGCAGGCGGAAAAGGAACTGGCGGAGAACGAGCGATTGTTTCGCAAGGGAATTGCAACCGTCGTGGAACATGCACGCTGCACGCCAGCCGGCCAGAAGGTGATTCGCAGCGCCATTGATTACATGGCGGCACACGGGGTCGCGGTGTGACTCAACACTTTTAGTGACATTGTTTCCCGCCGCAGCACTTGATGCTGCGGTCACGACGTGAAACGATGCATCGCATGCACCACTTCTGCCTGCTCCTCGCCTTGCTTGCGTTTGCCTTCAGCGCGGTTGCTGCGCTGCCGGCTCCTCGTCAGATGGAAAACCTGACGCGCGGCGTGGTTGCCGTGAAGCAGGGGAATGCGGGGGTCTTCGTGAGCTGGCGGCTGTTTGGAACCGATCCCGAACACATCGCTTTCAACCTGTATCGCGCAACTGCTGACGGAGCCCCGGTGCGTGTCAATCGTGCTCCCCTTCGCGCAGCCACACATTTCATCGATGCTGCCGCTGATACCACGAAAACGCTCGAATATTTCGTCCGCCCGCTGGTCAACGGCCAGGAGTTCCCCGCAAGCAGGACGGCGAGGGCGTGGGAAACCAATTACATCGACATACCGATTCAAGCGATCGACGGCTACCGTCCAGGAGACGCATCGCTTGCGGACCTCGACGGAGACGGCGAATACGAGATCATTTTGCATCAGGCATCGCGCGGCCAGGACAACTCTTTCGCGGGCATCACGGGCAAGCCGATTCTCGACGCCTACAAACTTGATGGAACGTTCCTGTGGCGGATTGACCTGGGAATCAACATTCGTGAAGGCCAGCATTACACGCAGTTCATGGTGTACGATCTCAACGGGGATGGCCGGGCTGAACTTGCGTGCAAGACCGCGGACGGCACGCGCGATGGGACGGGAAAGGTCATAGGCGATGCGGACAAGGACTGGCGGAACAAGGAGGAGGGGACGCAACGCTACGGCCGAATCCTGAGCGGTCCCGAATACTTCACGATCTTTGATGGCCGCACGGGGGCGGCATTGCAGACTGTTGATTACGTTCCCAGCCGTGATCCAATTGACGGCTGGGGTGGCATTGGCGGCAACGGCGGAAATGACAGTTATGGAAATCGCTGCGATCGTTTCCTTGCGTGCGTCGCGTATCTGGACGGTGTTCGGCCGAGCGTGATCATGTGCCGTGGTGTTTACGGACGCACCGTTCTCGCAGCCTGGGATTGGCGTGATGGCAGGTTGACCAAACGATGGGTATTCGATTCGAAAAGCAGTTATCCCCCGTTCACGGATGCATCGCCATTTTCAGGAATGGGCGGTCACGCGCTTTCGGTTGCCGACGTCGACTTCGATGGCCGGGATGAAATCGTTTATCAGGCGATGACGGTCGACGACAACGGCAAGGGTTTGTATTCGACGCGCCGCCGCCATGGTGATGCACTGCACGTCAGCGACTTCGATCCGGAAAGGGCGGGATTGGAGTTGTTTCTGATCAGCGAGAACGAGGAGGAGACTACCCGGTTTCAAACGCCGGGAGCGGGGCTCCATGACGCGCGCACCGGCAGGGTGATCTGGTCGCACAGCCCAGGTATCGACGTTGGCCAGGGGTTGGTTGCAGATATTGATCCGCGGCATCGCGGGGCCGAGGCGTGGGGAGGCCCGGGCGGGTTGCGCAATATCAAAGGCGTTGAGATCGGCACAAAACCGCGTTCGACAGGATGGGCGTTATGGTGGGACGGCGATCTTCTTCGCGAATTGATGTCGAACAGCGGCGTCACGAAATGGAATTGGGAATCGGCCACTGAGGAACGGCTTTTCAGCACGGGCTTTGGAGGGGCGCGTGTCGTGGGCGACCTGCTGGGGGATTGGAGGGAGGAAATTGTGACCACTGCGCCGGGAGGACGCGCATTGAGGCTTTTTACGACAACGATCCCAACCGAGCACAGGCTTTATACGTTGATGCACGACCCGCAATACCGCGTCTCGATCGCGTGGCAGAACGTCTCGTACAACAAGCCGCCTCATACCAGCTTTTACTTGGGGCACGAAATGGAACGGCCGCCCCGCCCGAACATCCGCCTGATCGGTAATGGTGAGGACCTTGCGCCCTTGTTGGGATCCAGCCGCCGGCGTCGTTGAGGCGCCGCCAGCCAGGTTTTCGCGTTCAAGAGAGGAACTTTAACCGCGGATGAACACAGCGCCCACCAGGACAGAAAGGGGGCAATCGGGTCTGCGCGAGTTACGCCAGTTATCGCGAATTGGAGAGAGGGAATTTAATCACGGCGGGACACGGATGAACACGGATCTGAAGAAAAATGCTGAAACGCGAAAAAGCTAAAAGCTGAAATCCGTTCGACCTATCTATTCTTCGCGACCTTCGCGTGAGGTTATTTTGATTCGCAGGGGAAAACGGGTTTGCCTGGCTCCGGTTCATGAACGGGCGCTGCTGCTCATTCGTGTGGATTCGTGGTTTTGTATCGTTTTTCATCTCAACCGTTCCGGCTAAGTTCCGCCATTCGGCCGAACCATCCGCGCGCCAAAGAGGCCGCCTGCGAAATTGCCGGGATGCGCCTGAAGCCGAATGGACACTTTGGTTTTGCCTTCCGTGTATCCCAGTGGAATCCGATAAGTGGCTTCCCAGAATTCTCCTGGCCTGTCGTTCTGGAGGCGCTGCGTCGCGAGCTTCTGGCCATCGACCAAAATGTCGAACATACGGTTGCCGGTTTCCGAACCCCACCAGGTGCAGATCAATTCGTTGGTGCCGGCCGCATCGACTTTCATGTCGAACGAGAACCAGCCGCCATCGACCGCATGACGCAGCTTACGGCCGCTGTATTCGCCCGCATCGCTGCGTTCACCCTGCACATTGTGATCCCGTTCGGGCTGCATTTCTCCCGGTTGAAACCAATCGATCGTCCGTGCCTCCAGTGCCTGTTGTGCGGCCTGGACTGCTGCATGTTGTAATTGCTGCCGCTGCCATTGCTCCGCGGAAAACACGTCCCAATAAACCGCCTGGCGCCGATCATGCAATTCGTAAAACGGTTTGAGGATTGCATCGCGAGGCTTGCCGATGTTCCACGATCTGAAGTTTAAAGCTTCGCCGTCGGCAGCTGCGAGCGACTTCGACAACGGTTCTTCGGTCACAAACGCGGGCACCGCATTTGTGCTTCCAACAGGGCCCATGTCGCCAGCGAGGAGAATCGGGCCGGCAAAGACCGCCTGGCGGGCAGGGTTGTCGGGCATGGCTTCGGTTCGCAAATTCATCGGAAGCTCGACTTCAACAACATCCCCGGTCTGCCACTCACGTTCGACGGTGACATAGGTTTGTGGTTGAAACCGGGCGTCGACGGTCTGCCCGTTCAGTTTCACAGCGAATCCATTGGATGCCCATGCGGGATGGCGAACGTGCAGCGCGAGACGGAGAGGCTTGTCCGCGAGAATCGCGATTCGAGATCGCCCCGCTTTCGGAAACACCGTTTCCTGGCGCAGCCGGAGACCCTTTTCAGCCCAGTGCAGTTCAGAGGCAACGAACTGATTGACCCATAATTCGTCGCGTCCGTGGAAGTAGATATTGTCGTTGTAGCTGCCGTGATTTTCCATCCCGGTTCCGTTGCAACACGTGAAATCGTGCAGGCCGAGATACTGTTTGTGGCCGCCAGGTTCCAATGACACGAAGTAGCAAACCCGGCCGTTCTCCGGATTCAAGGACGCGAGGATATGATTCCACATTGCGCGTTCGTAGTAATCG
>DASPIL010000089.1 GCA_035629175.1 Verrucomicrobiia bacterium
GGATGCGTTTGGCGGAAGTGGTGAGGGAAGTCGGTGTGAAGTATCAAGCGGCTGCACAAGGTGTGAAGCGATTTGGAGTTTTATTGGCGACTGACCCGGAGCGCCAGAGGTTTGTTGCGAAGCTTCAGAAGCAATTGTCAACGTTTTAGATGCGACCCCATTGCGCGCTTTACGTCGATTGAGGAACCGTTCACGCACTCATTGTGGGGGCAGTGTCAAGATGCACCCCCCCGTGATAGCGCTTGTTGAAAGTGGGTGGTGAAGACTCGGTTGCTGAAGATTCAGTCAGCATTCACATCGATGGTTCGCGGAGAAGCTCGGGCTCAAGCCACAACGCCCAGTTGCCACCGTTCTGGTTACCCGCTTTTTCGACCACCAATTCCAAAGCCTTCACGCCTTCGATATCCACGTCGTAGTGAATAGGGTTCGACCCGCGAACCGGGGTCGAACGAAAGACCTCTCGGCCATCGGCCTTGATGATAAAGATCACACCGAACGCCCGGCCTTGATAAGCGGTGTGTAATCCCGCCTTGCCACGCAACCGATTCCAACCCCCACCTAGATTGAATACATAACGCGATGGCGAGTGAGCGTACAGGCCGGTGGCGTAAATCTTTCCTGAATCGAGCAGCGGAGAGGCAATCTCCGCATTAGGTGGGATGCAATTGGCGGCGGGTTCCAGCCAGCCCACCTCGGCACTTTCCGGTTGGGCGTCACCCAAAAACAATAGCGTCCTCGCTGGCGGGACATTGGCGGGCACCGGCTTGGGTGCTTTGGCCCAGGCCGCTGTGAGTTTGCGGGCGATCGCCTTTACCCTTTCGGTCGTGCGGCTATGTTCGATCCTGGCCAGTTCACGTTGTATCGCATGGGTTTCTTCCAGCAACAGGTTCGCGATGAGAGCATCCAAGGCGGGCAGCGCGGTGGTTTTCAAGTCCGGGCTCGTGAGTGGGCCAACGTTTTTGCGCGCCAGATAGAGCGTGCGATTCGGAAAATCGAGCGTGACCAAATGCCGGGCGAGAAAGCGCAAACCGATACCATCTGCCTCAACATCATTCTGCTGCAATGAAACCAACGGATACTTTTCCCCGGCGAAATACCCGTGCTGTGCCCGTGCTTCGCGGGGCGAAGGCGGAAGAGCATGATTCGTCCAGGATTGGAAATAATTGGGCATGAGCCAGCCGTCAGAATTGCAACCGACGTCGATGAGCGAATGCGGGCCGTGCAGGCCGAGCAGATTCTCCGCGACTGCGGGTCGCGTGTCGTTGGCGTTCAGCGGGACGATGGGAAATGCCCGGCCCCACTCCTTATTGTCACCGTGTCGCTGTCCCTCCTGGAGAAATCGCATCTTTCCGGCAGGGAAATCGAGTTGGATGCAATAGTTTTCCAGCACGTCCATGCCCAGAAGACCCATGATTCGGGGACGCGCATACGAAAATTCATTCTGACAGTCATACGCCACGATGGCCGGACCGGTCATTTTCAGTGGAACACCTCCGAGCAAAAGTGTGGGAGCGGCATACGCGAGATTTGTTTTTGTGACGCCCCAGCTATGAGTCACCGCCGATCCAATAGGGTTGCCGAGTTTTGGCGCCAAGGATTTGTCGATCAGCGAGCCCGACGCGCCGGTATCGACAACGAAGGGCAGCTCTTCACCGTTCTGTAACCGGACCATTGCGATCAACAATCCGCCGCGGCCGGCATCTCTGTTGATGGGCACCTCGACTGCCAGCGGCTGCGATGGCTGATCCGTCGCGCACGAGCAAATCAAGAGACACTCCAGAGCACTGATGATCGCAGAGAACGCCAAGCGGGTTTTCATCTCGATTATCTTTTGAAAGCGTAGGTAGAGGTGGCGATTTGGCTAGCTTTAATTTCTGAATCCCCGAAAGACGGGAAAGAATGGGGTCGCGTCTAAAGAGTTGACATTCGCGGGTCGATTGCGTGAGATGCGGGGCGTGGCGAGGCCGTTGAGAATTGAGGTTGCCGGGGCGTGGTATCACGTGATGAACCGCGGGCATCGGGGCGGAGCTTTGTTCCGCGATGACGAGGACCGTCGACGGTTTCTCGGAACCGTGGCGGAGTTGCCGGAACGTTTTGGGTTGGAGGTCCACGCGTTCGTGCTGATGGATAATCATTACCATCTGCTGGTGCGAACAACAGAGGCCAATCTGGGTCATGCAATGCGGTGGCTGAACGTGACCTACGCCGTAAAGTTCAACTGGGCGCATCGCTGCCACGGGACGGTATTTCAAGGGCGTTTCAAATCGGTGATCATCCAGGAGGAAAGTAAGGCCGTGGAAGTTGC
>DASPIL010000090.1 GCA_035629175.1 Verrucomicrobiia bacterium
CGCATTTGTTCCTGAAACCGATGATTGCCCGGCGCCGCGGGCGCATCCTCAATGTCGCATCCACGGCGGCTTTCCAGCCTGGGCCTTGCATCAGCGTGTATTACGCGAGCAAGGCTTTCGTGCACTCCTTCAGTTACGCACTCGCGCAGGAGGTTGAATCATCCGGCATCACGGTCACGGCCCTCTGCCCGGGGACGACCCGAACCGACTTTTTTGCGCGCGGTCAATTCTCAGTGAAGCGCGCGCCTTTCACGATGCACGCCCGTGATGTGGCAGAGGCTGGCTATCGCGGCGTGATGCGCGGGAAGCGGGTGGTGATTCCCGGCTTGCACAACCGGATTGCAGCGCGGTTCAGCAAGTTTCTTCCGCTCGCAATCACCAGCATCGCGGTGCGTAAGCTTCACGCGAAGCGCTGAATTTGCGATCGAAACCCCGCAGTGAACATCTCGTCCTTGCCCGCGTGTGGAGCGTAAAATAGGTTCTCTTCATGTCGTGCGCGGAATTTGTTCATCTCCACCTCCACACCGAGTATTCGCTGCTCGACGGAGCGTGCCGCCTGGATCGTTTGATGGAAAAGGCGCGTGCGATGAAGTTCCCCGCCCTTTCAATCACCGATCACGGGGTGATGTATGGAGCGATCGATTTTTACAAGCTCGCCCGTGAGCACGACATCAAGCCGATCATCGGCTGCGAAGTGTACGTCGCACCCGGGAGCCGGATGGAAAAAAAGTCGAGCACCGGGGGACGCGATGTGTACAACCACCTGGTGCTGCTCGCAAAAAACGAAGCGGGCTATCGCAACCTGATCAAACTAACGACTGCAGCGCATCTCGAGGGCTATTACTACAAGCCGCGGACCGACAAGGAACTGCTCGCAGAGTGTCGCGAAGGGCTGATCGCCCTGTCGGGCTGCCTCGCCAGCGAAATTCCTGAAGCCATCGTCAAGGATCAGCTGCCCCGCGCGCGACAGGCGCTTGACTGGTTCAAGCAGACTTTCGGCCCCGAAGATTTCTACCTGGAGCTGCAGAATCACAACATCCCCGAACAGGCGAAGGTGAATCGGCAATTGATTCCGTGGGCAAAGGAATTTGGTCTCAAGCTCGTGGCGACGAACGACGTGCATTACATCGAGAAGGAGCACTCGCACGCCCATGATTGCCTGATCTGCATCGGAACGCAGACTCAACTGGCCGATACGAAACGGATGAAGTATGCAGAGCAGCAGTTTTATCTTCGCTCACCTGAGGAGATGCAGGCGCGCTTTGCTGAGGTGCCGGACGCGGTGAGGAACACGCTGGAAGTTGCAGAGAAATGCAACCTGAAGATCGAGTTTGGAAGCCTGCACTATCCCGTTTTTGATCCGCCGGAAAGCTTCACGCGTGAAGGTTATCTGCGGCACATCCTGGCCGATGGCCTGCGCAAGCGGTACGGCCTCCATGTGGAGGCCAAAGGCGAAGAATACATCGTTGAACGGCTGGAAGATCCGCGGCGCCTGCCGACCTACTCCGCACCCACGCCTGAAACGAATGGAAACGGCTCCCAATCTGAGAACGGCGCAGCAGTCCCCGATCGGTCCGGATTGTCCGTCGACCTCAAGGATCCCGCAGTGGCGGCAGCCGTCCGGGCAATCATTGACCGCCTGGAGCTTGAGCTGAAGGTCATTGAGAAAACCGGCTTCATCAGTTATTTCCTCATCGTAGCCGATTTTGTCCAATACGGCCGCAGCATCGGCGTTTCCTGCGTCGCGCGCGGATCCGCTGCCGGGTCGCTCGTGACGTACCTGCTGGAAATCGCCAACGTCGATCCCATCCGATACGGCCTGCTGTTCGAACGCTTCCTAAACCCGGAACGTGTCAATCCGCCCGACATCGACATTGACTTTGCCGACGATCGGCGTGCCGACGTGATTGAATACGTCCGCAAAAAGTATGGCCGCGAAGCTGTCGCCCAGATCATCACCTTCGGCACCATGGGGGCCAAATCGGTGGTTCGGGACGTGGGCCGCGTGATGGGATTAAGTTACGGGGAATGTGATCGCCTCGCCAAGATGATCCCGACCGACCTCAAGATGGATCTTGCGAAAGCACTGAAGGAATCACCTGACCTCAAGCAGGCCTACGACACGGAAGAGGTCACGCGGGAACTCATCGACACTGCATTTGTCCTTGAGGACCTGACGCGCAATTCCAGCGTTCACGCAGCGGGCGTCGTGATTGGGGATCAGCCTTTGGTCAACGTACTGCCGCTGAAGCAGGACGAGGAAGGCACCATCGTCACCCAATACGCCATGAATCCCGTCGGCGAACTCGGATTGCTGAAGATGGATTTTCTGGGGTTGAAGACCCTGACCGTTATTCGGAACACGTGCGAATTGGTGAAGCGGACGCAGGGAATCGAGGTTCCCATCGATCATTTGCCCCTGGATGACGGCAAGACCTACGACCTGCTGAATCGCGCCGAAACGTTGGGGGTGTTCCAGTTGGAATCCGGCGGGATGCGGGATCTCTGCCGCAAGTTCCAGATTGCAAGCGTCGAGCACATCACGGCGCTTGTCGCGTTGTATCGTCCGGGGCCGATGGATCTCATTCCCGAATTCATCAAACGGCGTCACGGCGAAGTAAAAGTGGAATATGAACATCCCCTGCTCGAACCCATTTCGCGCGAGACCTATGGCATCCTGATCTACCAGGAACAGGTGATGCAGGCGACGCAGTTCCTCGCCGGCTACACACTGGGCGGGGCGGACCTGTTGCGCCGAGCCATGGGAAAGAAAAAGCTCGAAGAAATGGCGAAGCAACGCGCGACATTCGTCAAAGGCTGCAAGGACACAAACAATATTCCGGAGGCCAAGGCGAACCAGATCTTCGACTTGCTGGAAAAGTTCGCAGGCTATGGTTTCAACAAATCGCATGCTGCTGCATATGCCATCGTCGCTTATCAAACCGCGTACTTGAAGGCGAACTACCCCGTGGAGTTCTACTGCGCGATGATGACAAACGACCTGTCAGACACTGCCAAGCTCAGCGAATATATCGCCGAGGCGCGCAGTGTCGGGATTGAGGTGCTCGGGCCCGACGTGAACGAGAGCAGCGTTTATTTCGCGCCGGCCGGCGGCGGAAAATCCATTCGATTCGGCCTCGCCGCCATCAAGGGAGTCGGCGAAGTCGCGGTTCAATCCATTCTCAAAGCGCGCGAAGGGGAAAAATTTCCGTCGTTATCCGATATGTGCGAACGGGTCGACGGACGAACGGTTAACCGCAAGGTGCTGGAATCCCTCGTCAAATCGGGCGCCTGCGATTGCTTCGGCCAGACCCGTGCCACATTGTTTGCGCAAATTGAACGCACGCTGGCTCGCGCAGCCAGCATCATCAGCGATCGCCAGCGCGGCCAAAGCTCTCTGTTTGGAGCTTTCGAGGAGAAATCTGCCCCGATGCCGGAAGCTGTTTCAAATCTGCCGGAGTGGCCGCAGAACGAGTTGCTGGCCTCTGAAAAGGAATTGCTCGGGTTCTACGTCACTGGCCATCCGCTCACCCCTTTCGCCGGGCTCCTGGCGAAATACTCTCTTGCCACGACCGCGAAGCTTGCGGAACTGCAGAATCGAAGCATGACGCGCATCGGCGGCCTCATCGCCGCCGTGCAACAGGGTTTCTCGAAAAAAAGCGGCAAGCCCTACGCCATGCTTACCCTGGAGGATTTGCACGGCTCCGTTCAGGTCCTGTGCATGAATGAAAACTACGACAAGTATCGAGAACTGTTTGTCGTCAATAAACCCGTGCTTGTCATCGGGGAAGTATCGAGCGGCGACGACAAGCCCAAGATCTTTCCTCAGGAGATCATGCCGCTGGAAAACGCGCCTAGAAAGTTCACACGACAGGTTCGATTGCGTCTTGGAACTGCGCAACTTTCTTCAGAAAACCTGGAATACCTGCGAGATCTCATCATGGCCCATCCAGGGAAATGTGAGGTCTTTTTACGGCTCGAACATCCCGCGGCCGGATTCGTTTACATCGAACCGCACGAACGTTATCGCATTTCCCCCAGCATGGAGTTCCAGAGCGCGGCGGATGAGAGATTCGGACAGGGAGCTTATTCTGCAGTCGTGGATAACACGCTGCCGGAACGCACCGCGCGCAGGTGGGAACGTCCCGCCCCGGGGAACGAGGACTAAAAAAAAACCGGGCCAATCAATCAGAGGGTGACTGATAGGCCCGGGGAATGTTCGAATTCAGTACACCAGTAGGTCATCGGAGTTTTCCGGCCCGATCCTGTACTGGAGACCGAGACCGAAATCTTAAAAAGTTCTTCAAAGATCAACCGCTACCGAGAGCGGCGCTGTGCTAGGGGCACATGAAATCACTCGAACTTATCGGAGTCAAGCGCGTTATCATTGCATTTGATTTTTAAAATGCTTCACGGAGCAGAGTTGCCGAACGCGACGCATTCGAGCAACCCGACCCCTGAATTGCTGTTTACAGAGGAGGCTCGGTTGTTAGTATCCGCCCACGAAACGCGTGCTATGAAGAAAATCGAAGCCATCATCAAACCGTTTAAACTGGAAGACGTTAAAGAAGCGCTTGCCGCGCTCGGTGTGGAAGGCATGACCGTTTCTGAAGTAAAAGGCTTTGGCCGGCAAAAGGGTCACACGGAAATCTACCGGGGCAGCGAATACACAGTTGATTTCCTTCCCAAGCTGAAGATCGAGGTTGTTCTGCCCGACGGGCGCGCAGAGGGGGCGGTGGAGGCCATTGTAAAGGCGGCCAGAACCGGAAAAATCGGTGACGGCAAAGTTTTCGTCAGCAACATCGAAAACGCGGTTCGCATCCGGACCGACGAAACGGGCGAGCAGGCAGTTTGAGCGAAAAAGGGGCGCATTGCGCTCGCAGAATTTGATTGCGCACGACCTCAAAATGTGTCCGTGAATCTCGAACACCTTCGCTTGCCGTTCGTGAACGCAAAAAGGGTTTGCCAACGACAAAATTCCTGCGTTTTTCGGGCTTTTTCACGCTGTGAATAACTCGTGAATAAAAGTTAATATGTTGTCCTCGTAAGTTTTTCCTTCATTGTCTAGAAACACTGCTCGCCGAACTCTTCGACGGCCTGTTGGCGGTTCACAGCGGTCTAACAATAAAATCGTTTGGAATTTGTTTCGCTTAAGTGCTTGTTTTACAAGGGTTTACAAACGCACTTTTGCGCGCCCAAAAATTTGGATGAGGATCGCGGAAACGATTTTATTGGCGGAACGAAACTTAACTGTTACAAGCATCGCACGGAAAGCGTGTGACGGACGCGTTACGAAGCCAGGTGAATAAATAGGCCAAAAAACGGCCGACGTAAGATTAACAATGCAAGCTTCCGCTCAGAGAATCTGGGAAACAGCACAGGAACATTTACGTTCCATGCTGAGCGCCGACACGTACAATCTCTGGTTCGCTCCGCTTGCGGCCGGATCGCTTGAAGGCGAGACCTTGACGCTCGAGGTGGCGAACGACTTTTGCGAGGTTTGGCTCAAGGACAATTACATCGGTTTGCTCCAGGAAGTGCTCGCCCTGGCCGCCGGTCAACCTTTGCAGATTCGATTCACCGTGGGTTCCGGGGTTCCGACCATGCGCGCCCCTGAACCGCCTGCAGCCGAACCCCCTCCCACCCCGAGGACCCGAACCACGCAACCAGTCCCCGAGCGGAACGGGCATCTGAACGAACTGAACTTCAATCCGAAGAACACATTTCACACGTTCGTCGTAGGAAACAACAACAACTTCGCCTACGCCGCGGCACTGGCAGTCGCCCAGGCACCCGGAAAATCCTACAACCCGCTGTTCCTATATGGCGGCGTCGGCCTCGGTAAAACCCACCTTCTGCATGCCATCGGCCAGCATGTCGCGGGAAGCAAAAAAGGCGCGCGCGTGGCTTACGTCTCCTCGGAGAAGTTCACGAACGAATATATCGACGCGATTCAAAACAACCAGCTCGTCCGCTTTCGCAAGCGTTATCGCCAAACAGATGTGCTGCTGATCGATGACATCCAGTTTCTGGCCGGCAAAGAGCGGATTCAGGAGGAGTTCTTTCATACGTTCAACGCCTTGCACGAGGCGCACAAACAGATCGTCCTGACCTGTGACCGGCCTGCCAGCGAAATCCAGAATCTGGAGCATCGCCTTGTGTCGCGTTTTGAATGGGGCCTGGTGACCGATCTGCAGCCGCCAGATGTCGAGATGCGCCTAGCCATTCTCAAGAAGAAGGCAGAGACCATGGGCGTCGTTCTCCCCGACGAAATCGTCAATTTTCTCGCCAATCGTATTCGCACAAACATCCGCCGATTGGAAGGTGCGCTCATCCGCGTGGCGTCCTATGCCTCGCTCACTGGAAAGAAGCTGACGCTCGAGACTGTCGAAGGTTTGTTGCGCGAAATTCTGCACGAGGAAGGCCGATTTTCGATCAGCATTGAATCGATTCAGAAGAAGGTTGCCGAACATTTTGATATTCGCCTCGCCGATATGACGAGCAAGCGGCGCCCTGAAAACATAGCGTTTCCCAGGCAAGTCGCCATGTTCCTGTCGCGGCAAATGACCGAGAATTCCCTCAGTGCCATTGGCGAGGCATTCGGCGGGCGCGATCACGGCACGGTTCTCCATGCCTGCCGGCTGGTGAAGGATCGCATGGAAGTCGACGCCAGCGTGCGCCAGGTGGTGCATCTCCTCGAGAAACAGTTGATGCGCTGAGCGCAGGGATTCGCCCCGCCCGGTGCGGCATTCATGCCTACCATCCAGGTCAACGGTCTTACCAAGACGTTTCGCACGTACAAGAAGGAGCCAGGCTTCAAAGGCGCCCTCCGCGGGTTGATCAAACGCACGTACGAGCAAACCGTGGCCGTAAAGGACGTCAACTTCCACATCGAGCCCGGCGAACTGGTCGGCTTCCTCGGTCCGAATGGCGCAGGCAAAACCACGACGCTGAAAATGCTGGCGGGTTTGCTCTATCCCACGAGTGGCTCCGCATCTGTCCTCGGCTTCACCCCCTGGGAGCGAAAAGACGGTTACCGTCGGCAGTTCGCCCTGTTACTCGGTCAAAAGAACCAGCTTTGGTGGGATCTCCCGGCGCGGGAATCACTGGAGCTCAATGCGAGGATCTACGGCATCCCGGACGATGTGCGCGACCGCACTGTGGACGAGCTCACCGCCCTACTATCGGTTCGCGACAAGCTCAACGTGGCGGTCCGTGAACTTTCGCTCGGCGAGCGCATGAAGATGGAACTCATCGCCGCCCTGCTCCATCAACCGAAGGTTTTGTTCCTGGACGAACCCACGATAGGGCTCGACGTCGTTTCACAAAAAACCGTTCGGGAATTCCTGCGCGAACACAATCGCACCAGGAAAACCACGATCCTCCTGACCAGCCACTATATGGCGGACATCCAGGAACTCTGCGAACGCGTCATCATCATTGATAAAGGTGTCATTTCCTTCGACGGGCGCCTGAGCGACGTGGTGGACCGTTTTGCGGATTTCAAGCTCATCACAATCCAATGCGAGAGCACGGCAAGCTACAGCGCCGGGCAGTTGACGAAGTATGGCGAAGTAGTTGACGAGCAACCAGGACGCCTCACGCTGAAGGTGAAGCGAGATCGTGTCATCCCCGCATGCAAAGCGCTGCTCGACGACTTGCCAGTGAGCGACATCGACATTGAGGAAGTGCCGATCGAGGACGTCATTCGCCGCATCTTCGCGCGCTGAACTGCCGCAACCGTCTTGGGCAACATTCCCCAGACGATTTTTTCCTTTGCCCGCCTACGTTGCCTTATGACTGATTCAACCCACAAATCGAAGGCATCGCTATGTTGAGATGGGCAGCAATTTTCTTTGTGATCGCACTGATTGCGGCGCTGATGGGGTTCACGGGAATCGCCGGGGCTGCCGCCGATATTGCCAAGTTCCTCTTCTTCCTGTTTGTTGGGATCTTCGTGATCCTGCTATTGCTGGGAATCTTTGCAGGAAAGAAGATCTTGTAGCATGCAGTGAACGTGACGCGGCACTATGCCGCGAGGTCGCAGGCGGCCTTGTTCAAACAAAAAAAACCGGCGGATCTATTGGATCCGCCGGGCACGTTTTCACAACGTCACGCCGCAATGCTCTCGATGTTGCCGGGCTTGGGCGGCTCGGCGAGATCGAGCAGCTGCAGGACTTCCTCACGCGTAAGGGTTTCCCGTTCCAGAAGCGCTTTTGCCAGCTTCTCGGTGTTGTCCCGCTGCGCTCTGATGATTTCCAGGGCATCCCGGTCAGCCGTT
Organism: Verrucomicrobiia bacterium; assembly: GCA_035629175.1. Classification (NCBI taxonomy): domain Bacteria; kingdom Pseudomonadati; phylum Verrucomicrobiota; class Verrucomicrobiia; species Verrucomicrobiia bacterium. The sequence goes on from DASPIL010000090.1 coordinate 8,282, forward strand.
TCAAGCAAAC
>DASPIL010000091.1 GCA_035629175.1 Verrucomicrobiia bacterium
CAGGAGCAACGCGTCGCCATTGCGCGGGCGCTCGTGACGGATCCCAGCCTGGTCGTTGCGGACGAGCCAACGGGCAATCTGGATTCGCACTCCGCCCAGGAGGTGCTGACCGTCTTGCAATCATTGAGCCGCACGGCATCCAAGACCGTCATCATGGTCACGCACGATCCGAAAGCGGCGGCTTATGGCTCGCGGTCGATTCACCTGGAAAAGGGGGAATTGACGAACTGAAGGCATGACCGCCGCCACGTTCATCGTCAAGAATGCCTTGCGCAACAAGCGCCGCGCGACGCTTTCAATACTGAGCGTCGCTGTCAGCCTGTTTCTACTCGTGTTCCTTTTGGTGACGTTGCGCGAACTGACCTTGCCACCTGAGGATGTTGGGGCAGCGTTGCGCGTTGCCGTGCGCAACAAGATCAGCATCGCCAATCTTCTTCCCGCGAAGCAACTGCCTGTCATCGAGCGCGTCCCTGGGGTTGAAGCTGTTTCGCCGTTCACCTGGTTTGGTGGCAAGTACCAGAACGAAGAAAGCATGACGTTCGCGCAGTTCGCCATGGATGCGAAAAAGCTTCGAACGGTTTTTGGCGAGGCGAAGATGTCGGCTGCGGAATACGACGCCTTTGAGAGCATTCGCGATTCATGCATCATCGGGAAAGTCACTGCTGAGAAATACAAGCTGAAGGTCGGCGACAAGATCACTCTCGAAAGCACGATCTATCCGTGCACGCTCAACTTTCGAATCGTCGGGATTTATGCGGGAACTGCGGATGACCGGAACATGCTGTTCCATCACGAGTACCTCGATGATGCCTGCGATAATGCGGGCTGGGTGGGCATGTGGTGGTTGCGCGTTGCGAGTCCGGATGACATGCCGCGCGTGATCAGCGCGGTGAACAAGGCATTCGAGAACACGTCGGCGGAAGTGCGCGCCGAAAGCGAACGGGCGTTTCAACTCAGCTTCATATCCATGCTCGGCAACGTCCGCGTTTTGATCGGCTCGATTTCCAGCGTGGTGGTGTTCACCCTGATTCTTGTTTCGGCAAGCACGATGAGCATGGCGATTCGGGAGCGCTTTCGCGAGCTGGCCATCCTGAAGGCGATCGGTTTTCGACGGCGCGAGCTGTTCGCTTTCATCCTCGCGGAGAGCTTTGGACTCGCTCTCGCTGGATTGGTCGTGGGCGCGGGCGGAGCCTGGCTGCTGTTCACCCATGGCGAAATCGCAGGAGGCGTGCTGATGGCTGTCTCAGCATTGATCGCGGTGTCGATGTTCAACCATCTGTTTCACCGGCGAATCCTCAGTGCGGTGTTTGCCCTGTTGATCGCGCTGCTGGTCGGCAGTATCGGTATGTGGGCGTATCAGAATCCCGACATCTCGAAAATGACGAACGGCTTTTTCATCACGTTTGAAGTGACTCCAAAGATCCTCGCCATTACTGCAATCGTGGCCGCAGCGCTGGGGATTATTTCCAGCCTGGCACCCGCGCTGTCGGTCGCGCGGATGAGCGTTGTCAGCGGACTTAAAACCCTGGATTGAATGAAGCACGCGCAATTTGTCTTTGAAGAGGCGGGCACAATCCGCAGCGTGGAACACTTTCTCGCGGAGATAAAACGCGCCGCGGGAGCTGGCGATTTCGGCCTGTATTTTCGCGGGCACGGCCAGCCGACCGAGGGATTGATGCCGTCCATCGGACGCAAACACTATTACCTCGGCCGTTCCGTGACATTTTCTTCCGAGCAGGAAAAAAGCCTGCTGTTGCAGTTCCGCCGCCACAGTTACGAACACTTTGGACGCATAGCGAGTGAATGGGAGAACCTGTTCGTGGCGCGGCATCACGGGCTTCCCACCCGGCTGCTGGATTGGACCTTCAATCCGCTGGTCGCGCTTTACTTCGCCGCCTTTTACGAGAGCGAGGAATTCCTGCCGCCCTCGAGTGAGGACCATATGAGCACGGAGAAGCTGAACGTGGATGGCACAGTCTGGGCCATCCAGCGAAGGCGGAAAATCACCGAGCTCGACGTCTTGCATGATGACACGCCGCCGCTGGAGATTGCAGGGATCAAACTCGTTATGCCCTTCAATCCCACACCACGCATGACTGCGCAGTCGGGCGTGTTCACGATTCACAGCGATCCATGGACGGACATGGTGAAGAGCGCCGGCCAGCCGTACGATCCCACTGACCTGGACGTTTCCAAACTCATCAAATGGACCGTGCGAAGCGAGGACAAGACGGGAATCGTTCTCGACCTGGAGCGCTTGGCAATTAACAGCCGCACCTTGTTTCCGGATGTCGAGGGGCTCGCGCGCGGACTGTGGCAGACGGAGATCATCCGCCAATGCTTTGCGGGTCGGGAGGAAGAGCCGTGACGCTGCCGATCCGTTACAACATTCGGAATGTGTTTGTTCGCTGGCGCGCGACAATGGCAACCATCATCGGAGTGGCGCTGGTCGTCGCGGTTTACATCTTGATTCAATCGCTGGCCGTCGGGCTGGAAAAGTCTGGGCGGAATACGGGAGACCCGCGCAACCTGATGATCGTCAGGAAAGGTTCTACGGCGGAATCGAGCAGCCAGGTGAATCGCACGCAGCTCAAGACGCTGCAATATCTGCCGCAGATTGAGCGGGATGCACAAGGACAACCGTTGATCTCCGCAGACCTTGTCGTGTTGATCAGCCTGCCACGGCAGGACGGGAAGGGTGAGGCCAATGTCACAATGCGTGGGATCTCTCGCGCAGGAGTTGAACTGCGTCCCCAGGTGACGCTGGTCGAAGGCCGCTGGTTTGTGCCGGGCGGGCGCGAAGTCGTGGTGAGCACGAAGATGGCAAAGCGCTTCGCGCAGTGCGCAATCGGCGACAGATTCCGCACGGGAGGTCATGAACTGCACGTGGTGGGACATTTCGACGGCGGCGAAACTGCTTTTGATTCAGAAATCTGGATGGACGCTGACGAGGCGCGGTCGGTGTTCGATCGCGAGAATTATTCAAGCGCCCTTGTGCGGATGCGCAGTCCCGAGGCCGCGCAGGAGTTCATGAAGCGAATCGAGGCGGACAAGCGGTTGCCGCTGCGAGTGGACCCGGAAATTGCGTATTACAGCGAGCAGACGCGCACGTCCCAGATTTTCCAGGTGATCGGCACCTTCCTGGCGGTGTCGATGTCGATCGGCGCATTCTTTGCCGCGATGAACACCATGTACGCGAGCGTTGGTGCGCGCACGCGGGAGATTGGGACGTTGCGCGTGCTGGGGTTCAGGCGGCGAACGATTCTTGCCAGCTTCATTCTTGAGGGGGCGATTCTGGCGGCGATTGGCGGCGCGATTGGCTGTCTCATCTCGCTGGGCCTCCAGAGCCTTTCGGTATTTCTGGGCTGGCAGTTCGGCACGATGAGCTTCAACACCTTCAGTGAAGTGGTCTTTCAGTTTCGCATCACCCCCGGTTTGGCGGCGCAAGGGATGGTTTTTGCGGTTGTGGTGGGAGTACTGGGCAGTTTCTTTCCAGCCGTCAGGGCATCACGGTTGCCTGTGATTGCGGCGTTGAAAGTTGTTTGAGGACTGTTCGTTTCAGGTCCCGTAGTCCCGTAGTCCCGTAGTCCCGTAGTCCCGTTTTCTCTTTTCCCGAATTCACTTTGACTTCATCTTGCGATGCGCATGTCCGACAAACTCAAGAACCTGCAGATCGATCCCGAGAAGAAGCGGCGTCCGCAGGGTTCGCTCTGGGCGATTTTCCTTGGGGTGCTGGGCGTAACCGCGATTGCCATCTTCTATGCCTGGCCGAGGTCGAGTGATAAACAACGGGTGATCAACACCCAGCGCGCAGGCGCCACGAATGTCACCGCGTCCGCGTCAAGGTCCTCATCAACCAACGATAACGTCGCGCTGACAGTGAGCGGATACATCATTAATCGGGAGCGCATCGAACTCAGCCCGCGGTTTCTGGGTGTCGTGAAATGGATTGGCGTGAAGAAAGGGGATGCCGTGACAAACGGGCAGGTCGTCGTGCTGCTGGATGATGCGGAATATCGTGCCCGATTGCAGCAGTCTGCGGGAGCCCTCGCATCGGCGCAGGCAAACCTCGACAAGGCTGAGCTGGATTTTCGCCGCATTGAGGAGCTGGCGCGAACCGACATTGAATCGAGGCAGCGGCTCGATGACGCACGGATCCAATTGCAGGCTGCGCGGGCCAACGTAAGCGAAGTGCAGGGAATGCATCAGCTTGCGCAAACCTATGTCGATTGGTGCACGATCCGCTCCCCCATCAACGGCGTCGTGCTTGAGAAGCTGGTTGATCCTGAGGAACTCGTCGTCCCGCAGAGCTTCGGCGGACTGCGCGGGCCGAGCACCGCGTTGCTGGCTGTCGCGGATCCAAAGGATCTCCAGGTGGAGATTGATCTAAACGAAGCGGACCTTTCAAAAGTTGCGCTCGATCAGAAGTGCCGCGTCACACCCGAAGCATATCCCGACCGGCATTATGATGGCGTGGTCGCCGAGATTGCGCCAGAAGCGGATCGCGCGAAGGGCACGTTGCAGATCAAGGTGCAGGTGCTGGACCCCGACGAATTCCTGACCCCGCAACTGAGCGCACGCGTGGAGTTTTAGACGCATAGCCGTGAGGCGAATCGGCCATTGGACAGGGCCGGTTATCGTGACTTAAACTCCCATTTTGTCGCTGAGCACAACATCCAGAACGTGCAAGGACGAAACTTTTAGTGGCCATGCTTCGGGGAAACCAGCCTGAAAAACCTTGGTTCCGCTACGATGATGTTGGTGATTGAAGCGGTGGTCCCATCGCCGGTCAAAGCGGTATAAGGAATGTCAGCCCATGAATTACCAAACGGTTCTGCGGCGGCTTGCAATTGATACGCAATCCCGGGAATCGTTGGAAACCGGAGAACCACCTGTCCGGTTTGTTGACCAAGTGATAGATGAAGTGACGGTTGGTTGAGCATGACAAAACTTTGATCGAACCCGGCCGCGATCTGTGGAACTCCAATCAAGCCGACGGGAACGGTGATTTGACCGCGATTGTTCCAACCCCATCCAACAATGCGACCGTTGCGCTTCAGCGCCAGGCTGTGCGGATTGCTACCACGGCCGGCGGCAATTTGAATCACGTCGGCCACATCGTCGGGCACGTTTGTTTGGCCCACTTCATTCGCACCCCAGGCAACGACCGTTCCATCCGACCTAAGCGCCATGGAATAATGTGCCCCGCACGAAATCGCAACGACGTTGGACAGTCCCGGCGGGACGTTTGTGACGCCGAACAGGCCGGATCCCCAGGCAATCACGCTGCCGTCGCCGCGAAGTGCAACGCTATGTGCAGAACCGGCAGAGATCGCCACAACATTTGTCAGGCCTGGAGGTATGTTCGTAAGAGTTTCAAGGCCAAAAGCCGTCACTGTCGCATCACTGCGGAGAACCAGACTGTGGGAAGCGCCAGCCGCAACCTTAACAGCATCAATCAACCCTGAGGGAACCTTTGTTTTGCCCCAGGACGATGAGCCCCAGGCAACCACCGTCCCGTTGCCAAGCGCAGCGAGGCAATGGTGCGAGCCGCAGGCGATGTCCGAAACATTGGTTAATCCGGAAGAGACTGTAGCCTTGACGAAGTCGATCTCACCCCACGTCTGGAGGGTGCCATCAACGTGCCGCACGACATTGAAACCGAAGCCGCCTGCAATTTGTGCAACATCGGACATTTGCTGTGGGGTGACGCACTCGCCGGATGTGTTCCGGCCCCAGGCTGACACGACGCCGTTGCTGCTCAGCGCAAGCGAATGATAGGAGCCGGCTGCGATCTTCACCACATTTGTAAGGTTTGAAGGAATGGTGTTCTGCCCGTGATTGTTTAAGCCGCCCCAGCCTACAATTGACCCGTCTTCCTTGAGTGCCAGCCGATGCGTTCCGTTCCCTGCAATCTGTCTCACTGCGCTGACAGATGCGGGAACGAATGCCGACCGGCCCCAGACGAGGACTTCCCCGTCTGCACGCAGGGCCATGCTGTAGTCAAACCCCGCTTCCACAGCCACAATGTTCGTAGCCGCCGGAGGAACGTTCGTTTGCGTGTTATCATTCCGTCCCCACGCGACGACGCTTCCATCACCTCGTAAAGCCAGAGTGTGATCACCGCCCGCTGCTACGGCCGCAACGTTATTGAGACCTGGGGGAACCGTGCACTGGCCGAATAAGTTATAGCCCCACGCGTGCACCGTGCCGTCCGCACTGAGGGCAACGTTATGGCTCCCGCCAGAGGCGATCGCAATCACATCGGCAAGTCCCGCCGGCGTATATGCCAGATCCCCCCAGCTTAGCACTGTTCCGTTTGCTTGAAGCGCGAGGTTGTGAAAGCGCCCGGCGGCAATGGCTATGGCGTTGGTGACGTTTGGGGGAATCGTTGACTGTTGCTGTCGATTACTTCCCCACGCGATCATCTTTCCCGAAGCAGTCAATGCCAGGGTGTGATCTTCGCCGCCTGCGATATCGATGATGGCTTCGTCGGCGGGCAGATACGGGATGACCATCTCACCCCATGCTACAAGCTGCGCCGCGGGAGAGTGTTGTGCTGCGAATCCCGCCATCAACATTAGCAGCAGAGTAAGCAGCTCAGGGGATGGTCTCACGAGATCGGAGAGTAGTGTGACGGCTGGATTTTTGGAAGTGGGGATTCAACCGCGCGGCGGACAGGCACGACCCGCCGTAGGAAACGGCCGACCTGAGAACTCTATTTCCGGCATGCCAATGCATGGATACATTCGGGTCATGATCAAACTCGCTGCCGCGGCTTTCGTGTTTCTTGGCGGGTTTGCTGTCATGGTGCTGGAGATTGTTGGCGCCCGCTATCTCGCGAAAGATTTCGGAGGAACGTTCTATGTATGGATCAGCCAGATCGGAATCATCCTGGTTGCGCTCGCGCTCGGCTATGGCGTGGGCGGTGCGCTTGCGGACAAGTTTCGACGCGCTGGATTTCTTGCAATACCGCTGACCATGGCGGGTTTGTTCATCCTGTTCATCCCCGAGTTTACCCCGCCACTGGTGGATGCAATCGTGATGCGGCATCCGCTGGATCGCGAGATTCCCGCGTTGTGGCAGAAACTGGATCCTGTGCTTGGCAGCACACTGGTGTTCTTTCTCCCGTGCTGCGTCCTGGCCGTGTTATCGCCCTACACCATTCGACTTGCGGCGACGCGGCTTGAAACGGTCGGGGCCATCAGCGGCCTGGTCTACGCAGCCAGCACGGTTGGAAGCATCGCAGGCGTCTTTGGATCAGGTTACATCCTGATCGATTACTTCGACATCTCCGCAATCTTCCGCTGCACGGGGGCGCTCGTTCTAGCGCTTGCAGGATTGAGCCTCATGATGGATCGATGGATGATCAAACCCGAACACCGCAACCCATGAAACGCGCTTCCGCTGCTTTCTTAATGGTTTCGTTGGCGTGGATCTCTGCCATTCCCCTGCGGGCGCAGATGGTTTTCCAGAAGTATTCTCCGTATCATCATGTGCAGGTGATTGACCAGCGTGGCATGCGGATGCTGAGCTTCAATGGAACACAGGAGACACGCATGTCGCTCGCAAACCCGCTGCAGGGACACTTCGAATACACCGAGTTCTTCCATATGCCGTGGCTTTGGAACAGGAGCATGAAGCGGGTTCTAATGATCGGTCTCGGCGGCGGCAGCACGCAACGCTCGTTCCTGCACTACTACACCAACACGGTGATCGATACGGTGGAGATCGATCCCGTTGTTGTTGATGTGGCAAAGCAGTTCTTTTCCGTTCCAGAATCGCCACGTCACAAGATTCACAACGAAGATGGCCGCGTCTTTCTTCGGCGGACCCGAGAACAGTACGACGCCATCATGCTGGACGCTTACACTACGACGCGCTACGGCTCTTCAATCCCGCCGCACCTGACCACGAAGGAGTTTTTCCAGTTGGCGGACGGCCACATGACCACCAACGGCGTGCTGGCTTACAATGTGATTGGACAGGTGCAGGGCTGGAAGGCGGACATCATCGGCGGAATGTTCCGAACGATGAAGGAGGTGTTCCCGAATGTTTATTTGTTTCCGGCGGCGTCGAGCAGAAATGTGGTGCTGGTCGCAACGAAATCGGCAGAACGGGTGAATCTGGATTGGGTGCAGCAAGAGGCGGCTGGATTGGCGAGCTCAAACATCGTGCGCCTACCCGCCTTCGGGATTCGGGCGCTATCGTTCAGGGATGTGACTCCAAGTTCCGCCGCTTCCGCGCCTGTTTTCACGGATGAGCACGCACCCGTTGAGCGCTTGATGCGCAGCGGCGCTACGGGGCGATGATGAGCCGCGTAAGTGTTGCAGAAAGTTTTTTTGTCCACCGTGCCCCTGAACTTCGACATAAGTGGTGAGAACGATGGATGTGACGGCTCGCGAAATCAAAGAGCTCGCCTGCAGCGATCCCGCTGCGGCGACGGCCGTTCTCATTGAACAGCTTTATGAACGCATTTACGCCTTTCTGCGGCGCCTCAGCGGGAGCGACTCCGAGGCGGAGGACCTTACGCAGCAAACGTTCCTGCGCGTGCAACGCGCCCTGCCGTCGTTCACCGGGCGGTCGTCAGCGTCATCCTGGACACACGGCATTGCGTATCATGTTTATGTGGACTGGCGCCGCAAGCACCGGCCTGGCGAGCGAGCGTCGGATGAATGGTGGGCTGAATGTGTGTCAAACGACGTCGGACCTGATGCGGCTGCTGCGACATCTGATCTCGCGCAACGACTGTATCGGAGCGTCGATCAGCTTCCCGCTGAGTTGCGCGATGCGGTGCATCTTCACTATTTCCAGGGTCTGACACTCGATGAGACGTCGGAGGCAATGAACATCGCCTCATCCACAGTGAAGTATCGACTGCGCAAGGCGCTGGAACGATTGCAGCACGCATTGGCGGACGAGCGAATTCATTCCTGAAACTATTGCGGTTATGAAACTTGATTCCAACCAACTGGAGCAGCTATTGCGAAGGGCTCCACAGCCGCGCCCGCGTTCCGGGCTAAAGGAGGATCTTCTGATGAATGCTCGAATTCGAAAGCCCCGCGAATCTGTCGCAACCCCGGCCGTGGTTGCGGGCAGGAGACGTTGGTGGTGGCCTGTTCTGATTCCAGCGGGACTGATGCTCTGCTGTATGGTGGTCGTTGGAATTCAGCAGCGGCAAATCGCCGCCCTGAACGCCAGCATCGCCACTCTTCGCGAGGACGCGCAGCAAACTGTGCAAGAACGTTTGCCGTTGGAAACGATGGAGCCGGAAGACTCCCGCACCGTTGCCGGCGACGAAATCAAGCTCCTCCGCGAAACGGCGCTGCAATTGAAAGCCGAGGTCACAGAGTTGGCGCGATTGAAACAGCAGAACGAGGAGATGCGTGTCCGGCTGGCAACAACGCCGGGAAACTCGACGGAGGAAGGGCTGGCGCTTGCAACGGCGAAGGAACGGGCCCAGGCAATTCAATGCGTGAACCATCTGAAACAGGTTGGACTCGCTGCGCGGATATGGGCCGGTGATAACGAGGATCGGTATCCGAAAGACATTGTGACGATGAGCAATGAGCTGAGCACGCCTCGAATTTTGATATGTCCGGCGGATGGGGAACGGAGACCGGCAACTGATTTCGCGTCGTTCACGGCGGCTAACGTTTCGTACGAATGGTCTTCTGATCCACCCGCTTCCGAAATCGAGCCAGCGCGTGTACTGACCCGTTGTCCCTTTCATGGCACCGTCGGCCTGGCCGATGGCAGCGTTCACCTCGGTGCCGCGAAAGAGCATCCCGAATGGTTTGTGCAACGTGACGGAAAGCTCTTCATGGAACGCAGTCCTGCTGCGCAAGAGCGATGATCCTAAGAATTGCTCTCCTGCTGTTGAGTGTCGCAGCCGCAGCATTGCTGGTCGCCGCGTTTGTTCAACAGCGAACCCTGGCGGAATTGCGTTCTCAGGAAAAAGCCCTTCAGCTTGATCGGCGCGCGGCGGAGTCGATGACAAATACTTCGCCACCAGAGGAGCCATCGGTTGCTATTGATCCGGGAATCAAAACGGATTTGCTGCGGCTGCGCAGTGAAGTCGGCAAGTTGATGGCGCTGCGCAAAACGCTGGAGTCCGTACGCTCTGAAAATGAAGCTCTGAAGGTGCAACTTGCAGCGAAGGATTCCGCCAGTTCTCTTCCCGCCGGGTATGTCCGCACCGGCGAGGCGCAGAATGTTGGGATGGGAACGCCAAAGCAAACTTTGGAGACGTGGCTGTGGGCGATGCGAACACGCAACCGTGAGATGGCGCTGCGGGTGTTTACGCCTGAAGCCGCGGACGGAGTCGCCAAGGCGTTCGATGACGGCGACTTCCGCCTTCCGGATTGGTTTTATTTGATCAAGGAGGAACCATTGGCTGAAGGTGGGGTTTGTCTCCACTTGGGGACTGTTCCCGGACGTGAATGGGATCCTATGGAAGTCCGATTCAAATTCATCGGCGGCGGCTGGCGGATTGCTGAACGTTTCTGAATTGTTCGCACCTCGTCGTTCCAGCTGATAGGCCAATGCGCAGGTTGAGTCTTCGAAGGTGCGACAGATTCCGAACCCGAAGGCGCATGTAACGGCTGTGCACGACGGATGCCCACTTGTCACTTGAACGCCCATACGGGCGGTATATTGTCGGCACATGAAACGGATTTCCTTTCTGCTGTTACTCTTGCTCTGTTTTGCGAGCGTTCCCGCGAGCGCACAGGATGCCGCCACTGAAGAGCGGTTTAACAAGTTGGCCGCCCAAATCGAGGTGCTGATCGAGGCGAAGGACGCACAAAATCGAAGGATCGAGCAATTAGGCAAGGCGATCGACGCATTGCAGCAGCAAATGAACAAGCCCACCGCCGCGTATGCGTCAGCGGAGGACGTGAAGGCCTTGTCCGAAAACCTTAAAGAGATCGATCGCAAGCGAAAGGCGGACAACGAAAAGATACTTGAGGACATCCGTCGGGAAGTGGGAACGATCATTCGGTCAGCAACCCCGCCGTCACGCCCGTCGACGTCACCCACAACCCAATCCGGCGGAGGACTTTCGGACAAGGGCTACGAGTATGAAATCCAGTCTGGCGACACGCTCTCCTCGGTCATTGCGGCCTACCGTGCTGAAGGAATCAAGGTGAGCCTGGATCAGGTGAAGAAAGCCAACCCGGGGCTGAACGAGAATCGACTTCGCGTCGGACAGAAAATTTTCATTCCCGCGCCGTAAATCACCGGCTCGCGTTCAGGCATTCAGAACGATCCACTGGCGACGAACTGAACGAACGGGGCGCCATCGGCATTGAACGCTGTGTCGGCCTGACGGAATTCCATTTTGCGCTGGAATGCGCAGCCCCCCTCAAGTGCCACGCCCAACGCCGGGCTTACCTGCCAACGCGTTCCTGCGAGGACTCTTAGTTCACGGTAGCTGAAATCTTCGTCGTTCAGCCGGGGTCGGCCGCGGCGGGAGCCGAAATCCTCGGCGAGCCGGAATGCTGAACTTCGCCATTCGCCTCCTGCGTAAATGGAAACCGAATCATTGATCGTGCGCTCCACCGTAGGCTTCGGCAGAAAGAGGTTTAGCGTCCAGTCGTCTGCGAATTGCCAGCGGACGCCCGGGCCGCCGATGGTTGCAAGGTCGCTGCGCAGGTTCACGTTCAAGCCAAGAGCCAGCAACAATCGCGGGTTCACCTGGTAGGTAAGGGTCAGCAGCACGGGCGCGTTGAAGTCGTCAAAGCTGATGTCCTCGAAGTCGGAGTAAAGGCCGGGGCGAATTTCCGCACGGAAACTCCAATGCTCCTTGAACTGCGCACCATAGCCGAGGCGAAGCGCTGCGGAATAAACATCCTCCGGAACCGGGGCGCTGGAACCGGCGTTGAAGTGGCCGAACTCCCACAGGGGCCCGACGCTCCACGATTGCGTCTCGCGCCATGGAATCAGCGCAGTGACCTGTCCGCGATGCAGGGTGGCATTGAAGTCGCCAAACTCAGAGGAACCGCGTTCCAAGCTGGAATCGAAGGAGTGGGAAACATCGGCGGAATAGGTCCAGCGAACGGCAGTATTGCCATCCTGACGCGCGGGTTGGCCGCAGGCGAGGAACGGCATGCTGCAAACGGTTAAGCCGCCAAAAAGGTGCTTAAACATGGGCGGACATTAAGCCGACTTCGCGTCGCCGCAAGGTGGGAAATACGTTTCGAGTGGGCACGCGACGTCGGCGGCTGTGTGGTACGGGCCGGAAGTTGCGAAGCCTGCGAATCCCCGGTTCTGCGGGCGGGAAAGGTGAATTACGTGACGCAGGCGGAAAACCTGCGACACCGCTGATTTGCAGCCCCGCCCAGGATGACACGCTTAAGCGGTCGCCTTGGCGGCCGCCAGGTCGCTTCGACGTTGGGCCATGCTCTTGAAGAACTCGTATCCTTCACGCAGGCGGCGCACGCAAACGTCCTTGTCTTCCAACATCGTCTTGATGATGCGCAGGATCGGCTTCGGACGCAGATAGTAGCTGCGATAGAATCGCTCCACTTCCTCGAAGATTTGTTCTTTGCTCAGACCTGGGTACTCGAGTGCGCTCTGCTGGAAACCGTCGCCTTCCACGAGATCGCTCTTGTCCTTCTTGGCGAACCATCCATTCAACCTGGCCTGTTCGTAAAGTTCCGTGCCCGGATAAGGTGCCGCAAGCGAGACCTGAAGGCTGAAGACGTCGAGTTCCTGCGCGAAGCGGATCGTTTGCTCAATCGTTTCCTTTGTTTCCACAGGCAGCCCGAGAATGAACGTTCCGTGAATCACCACGCCGGCCTTGTGGCAGTCCTTCGTGAAGCGGCGCATTTCGTCCGTGGTGACACCTTTCTTGATGCGCTTGAGCGTTTCGTCGTTTCCCGATTCGTAGCCCACGAGGAACAGTCGGAGGCCATTGTCCTTGAAGCTCTTGATCGTGTCGTAATCGAGATTGGCGCGGCTGTTGCAGCTCCAGTTGACGCCGAGAGGCCCCAGTTTTTTTGCGATTTCACGGGCGCGGGGCAGATTGGCAGTGAACGTGTCGTCATCGAAGAAGAACTCCCGAACCTGCGGGAAGATCTTCTTCATGTAGGCCATTTCGTCGGCGACATTCTGGGCGCTGCGAACACGGTATTTGTGCCCGCCAATCGTCTGCGGCCACAGGCAGAAGCTGCACTGCGCCGGGCATCCACGGCCTGTGTACATCGACACATACGGATGTTGCAGGTAACCGATGAAATATTTCTCGATCTGCAGATCGCGCCGGTAGACATCGGCCACCCACGGAAGATCATCCATGTTGGCGATCATCTCGCGTTCCGGATTGTGTTTGATCTTTCCATCCTTTTCCCTGTAGGACAGGCCGTTGACCGACGAGAGTTCACGTCCCTCGGCGACCTCCTTGCACGTGTAATCGAATTCCTTGCGGCCAACCCAGTCAATCGCGGGCGATGCCTTCAAGGTTTCCGTCGGCAGCACCATTGCGTGCGCCCCTACAAACCCAATTTTCGTGGAAGGCTTTTGGGCCTTGATGGCTTCAGCAACCTTGCAGTCGTTCTTCAACGAGGGCGTGGAGGTGTTGATGATGACGTGGTCGAAATCCTTGGCGATGCGCAAGCATTCCTCGACGCCAATATTGTGCGGCGGGCAATCGAGCAGCTTCGACCCGGGCACGAGCGCCGCGGGTTGCGCGAGCCACGTCGGATACCAATAGCTGGTGACTTCGCGGCGGGCCTGGTAACGCGCGCCGGCGCCGCCATCGAAACCGTCAAAACTGGGGGGAGAAAGAAACAATGCGCTCATAGATCAATGAAAGGGTGTAGCACAGACTTCGAAGTCTGCTGTATCGCAGGTTTCCAGACCTGCTGGTCGGTCGAGTGCAGACGAATGGGCAGCCGGCGATGGAGCAGATTCGGGCCTATGCGCCGCGTGAGGACCACGGAGTTCCCCGGCGGACGGAGCGCGAGAGAGCAAGTCAAACACTGGCAGCCTTGAAATCATTAAAAGCGAAGCTGTTAACTCGCCTTTTTGGCTTCAGCGATCTTCGCAAGCAATTCATCCCGGGCGGAAGTGTCGCCCGTGCCGCAGGAGGAGCCGCTGGTTCCATTGCCGTTTTCGTGCGAATGCGCCTCTTCCTTGCGAGTGAAAGCGCCCCGTGCGCCTGCAGCCGGATTAATAGCGGCCTTGGCCTCAGCAAGATGACCCTTGCCAATGGTTGAACCATTGAACGCTCGCGCCACCAGATCTGGCGAGGCGGGATACGGCTTCGGACGCGGCCAGAAGTTGTACCTGAAATTCTTCCAATTGTCGCCGGCCTGGTAGTTGGTTCCCAAGGCGCCGCTCGGATCGTATCCGCAATGGACCATGCAGTTTTCGCAGCGCGGATCACGCGCGACCCCGTCGACCACGCCGTACTTGTTCCAATCCACCTTCTGCAGCATTTCCTGATATCCCGAATAGTGGCCATCGGTCATCAGATAACATGGAGCTTTCCAGCCTCGAACGTTGTAGGTGGGGATTGCCCACGCGGTGCAGGTTAATTCACGCTTGCCCGCAAGAAATTCCTGATAAACGGGGGTGCCAAAAATCGTGAACAGGCGGCCCCAGTCAAGAATCTTCGCGAACTTCTGCCGTGTCATATCGCGGGTCAGGAAGAACTCTTTCGGATCGCGGCCCAGCCGCTTGACCATGTCCTTCTTCGCGGCGTCGTAATCGTATCCCGGCGAAATCGTGTGACCATCCACGTTCAGGGAGCTGAGGAACTTGAACATGTCCTCGATTTCCTGAACATCCGTTTCGCGGTAAACCGTTGTATTGGTTGCAACCTGATAGCCCAGGATCTTGGCCATCTTGATGGCTTCGACGCATTCCTTGAACACGCCTTCGCGTTCGACGATGAGGTCGTGCGTGTATTCCAATCCGTCGACGTGAACGTTCCAATACATCCACGTTGTGGGACGGATCACAACCTTCTTGCGCGCGGCATCATCCGCGTTCCGGATCGTTTCAGCTTCCTTTTCCGTGATCAATTTTGCCGCGAGCAGCTCCTTGACCTTCGGCTCAACCTCCGGGGAGTAGATGGCGGCGACGTAATCGCGCATCTTTTTCCGCATAAACATGCCGTTCGTGCAGATATAAATAACGCGTCCCTGATCCAGCAACCCGGCTATCAATTCCTCGATCTTGGGATAAATGAGAGGTTCGCCACCGCAGACTGACACCATGGGAGCATCGCATTCGCGGGCGGCCTCGAGGCACTTCTCAAGCGGCACCATGTCCTTGAGGGATGTGGAGTATTCGCGAATACGCCCGCACCCGGTGCACGTCAAATTACATGTGTGCAGCGGTTCGAGCTGCAGCACCATTGCAAATTTGGGTGTGCGCCGGACCTTGTGTTTAATAATGTGGCCGGCGATTTTCGCCGACAGCGCGAAAGGAAATCGCATAGGGAATCAGATTTGAGCAACTTGTTGGACGGGCTCAGCTCCCGGAACAATGCGTTCGGGATGAGGTGGTGGGTCCGCTTGCAGCAACCCGGGCAGGAAGAAGTCCAACGGCGAAACGGAACGTGACGCGTGAATACCGCCGCAGCCGGTAATAAAAACCAGCAGCGTGGAATAAAAAGCACACAGGAGCCATTTGCCTTTTGATCTCACTCAGGCCGCAGTATAAGACTGGAAGTGTCGTTAGCAATACCTATTTGGGGGGCTATTAACCCATTGCTATTCCGTTCTGGATGAACGTATTAAGCCTACTTGTGTGTTTCCGCTTTGCTCTGCGTTCAGCCTGGCTTTGCTGCTGTCTGGCCACCCTGGATTGTGCAACTTTATGCGTCCGCGGACAGGGCACGAACACTCCCGCCAAGCTGTCGCCGGCCGCCCGAGCGCGACACGATTTTGTGGAGGCGCGGTCCCGCTTCCAGACGAATCCAACCAATTCAGAAATCGCCTGGCATTTCGCCCGCGCATGCTTTGATTTGGCGGAGTTCGCGCGGAACAATTCCGACCGGGCGGAAATTGCCGAGACGGGAATTTCGGTGGCGCGCGACCTGGTTTCGCGGGTTCCGAATCTGGCTCCGGGACGCTATTACCTTGGGATGAACCTCGGACAACTGGCGCGAACCAAGAGTCTCGGAGCTCTTCGCCTGGTTGACCAAATGGAAAAGGAGTTCCTGGCGAGCCAGCGTTTGGATCCGAAATTCGATTACGCCGGTTCGGATCGCAACCTTGGCCTTCTCTACCTGGAGGCGCCTGTGATTGGAAGCATTGGCAGCCGGTCCAAGGCCCGTTCGCATTTGCGCAGGGCCGTTGAGCTGGCACCCGATTATCCCGAAAATCGATTGATCCTGATCGAAGCGTATACCCGATGGGGGGATTCCATGACTGCAGCGCGTGAGTTCAGGGTTCTGCAAGAGAACTGGAGCGGATACCGCAAAACATTCAGCGGAGACAAATGGGAAGTCAGTTGGTCAGACTGGAACACCCGCTTTGAAAAGCTGAAGGAGCAGCTGTCGGATCACGTCGGCAGGCTCGAGATGCCGAGGAAAACCAGACCCTGACTTAGGCAGGAACGATCGCCGTCCAGTGAGTAGTGCCGAACTTGCCAAAGAATCCCTCACGCAGCGATTCCGCCTTTGAGACGCTTTCCGCGATGGCAAATGTGGTCGAACCGCTCCCCGACATCAGGGTCGCCCACGCTCCCTGTTCTCGCAGGAACTCCTGAAACAGCACCAGCAGCGGGTACTTATGCAACGCTGGCGCCTCGAGGGAATTGTAGAACTCCGCGCCAGCCGCCCGCGCATCCCGCTCCCGTAGCAGGCTGACGAGCTTTTCTGCCCGGCCGGGGGTCCCGTTCAACGCGAGAGGGTATTGCGCGAGGGTTTTGTAAGCCCAGGCCGTGGATATTCCAAACCCGGGATGAATCAGCAGGAACGCGGTGCCGTGCAACGCAGCGAAGCCTTCAAGCGGCCTGACGTGCTCACCTCGTCCTGTCGCGAGGGCGGGTCCCGATTGCAGAAAAAACGGAACGTCTGACCCCAAAGTTCCGGCAAGTTGATGAAGCTGATCGAATTCCAGGGGTGATCCGAAGAGTTCATTCAGGGCCTGCAGGGTGATAGCCGCGTTGGCACTCCCTCCGCCGAGGCCCGCAGCGAGGGGAAGATATTTCTCGAGATGAATACGGACGCCGTCCGAAATGCCGGTTCGCTTGCGAAACAACTCTGCCGCTCGGACGACGAGATTGCCTGAGTCGAGCGGCAGGCTGGGATTATTACAAGTCAGCTCAACGGCCACCGCGATTCGTTGAAATGTTAACCGATCGCAAACGGCCACGGGATGCATGATCGTTTCGAGTTCGTGAAATCCATCCGCGCGTTTTCCGAGAATATTCAGGATGAGGTTGACCTTGCAGGGCGACAGTTTGTCCAGGGTCATCATACAAAAAACGCGCCAACGGAAAGTTGGCGCGTGCTGTGGAAGCGAAAGTTCTTCAATGGGTATCGAACACGCGGAAACGGCTGCCGGGCACGAACGGCATCACGTCGCCGCCGCTGTAACCGAAGTAGGTGTCGGTATCGAACATTGAATCAGCCAGGAGGCCGGGCTGGTAGTTGTCGGGATAAACCGGCCCAGGGGCGAGATAGTTTGTGAAGATGGGATCGTAAGGCGGAATGGGCGCCGTCACGATTTCGTAGACACCCAATCCCGTGCGGGCGAGCGTGCGATTGACGCCGCGAATGAAACCAGTGGAGTAGGCTTCATCGGGTGAATCAAATAATGCGGTCTGCTCCATGGTGCGGCGAAATTCTCCGCCGCGGACGATTTCAAAAGTGTTTGCAAAACCGCGACCCATCTTGCGCTCGACATTTGCGCAGCCGGTACCAAGGGCGATCACTCCAATTAGAGCCAATAGGGAAAGGGTTTTTCGCATAGAGTTCGATTCGTTGTCCGGAGATTATCGCGACCCCTCTTTTTGTAAAGAGTGTTTTGGAAATCCGGGAGGTAGGCGTTTCCCGAGGGAGCCGGCTTGATCCGCGCGATTATTTTCCAGCCGCCGGCACGCGCCAGACGTAGACAAGCCATGCGCCGACGCCGCATATGATCAACGCAAGAACCAGCAGGATGAGTTGCCGCCGAACCTTTGCAGGGTTCGGGTGCTCCCAGTAACGCGCGACCTGGACGCTGATTTCATATAACAGCTGCAGCGGGATGAACATGGCGACCTGGGTGATCACTTCGGGCGTCGTGAGAACGGCGCCGAGGATGAGATTGACCACGACCATGTATCGCCGGGCTTTCGAAAGGATGCCATAGTTGAGCACCCCGATCTTCACCAGCGTCAGGATGATGACTGGCAACTCGAAGCCGAGTCCCATGCCGAGCATGAACTTGCAGACGAAGCTGATGTAATCCTCCGCCTTCCATTGAAACGCGCCGAAGCCGAGCCAGTTCGAGTAAAGCTGTGATGCCGATAACGCCAGCGGCATCAGGATGAAATAGCAGAAGAGCACCCCAAGAAAGAACAACCCCCCGCCAAAGAACAGTCCGCGATAGACATATTTCCTCTCCGTCAGCTTCAGTGCGGGAAAGACGAATGCCGCCACGAAATACAGAATAAACGGTCCGGCGAGAACCATCCCGCCGTAAAGCGCCACTTGAAACGCGACGATGAATCCCCCGGCAGGACTGAGATTGATGAGGTCAATCTGCATCTTCTGAGCCTGGGCCGCGACAGTCGGATCTTCGGCAACCCGCCACGAAAGCACCTGGTTTGTGCCGATAACACTGGGCTCAATCTGAATGGCAACGAAACGATTGCTTCCCAGGTTCAGGACGGTCTGTTGCTCGGCCGAGAGGGGATACGTCCCGAGTCGATTGGTGCCGTAAAGGATGGTGGCAACCTGGTTGGTGCCGGGATACTTGATGTTTGCCTGGGTGAGGGGCCACTTGAGAATGTTGACAACGTAGTTGCCGGCAATCAGGCAGAGGAGCATGGCCACGAAAAGCGTGACCGCGCTCTTGATGAGCACCCAGCGAAGATCCTCCAGGTGCTCCAGGAAAGATTTTACTGGTCCGCCTTCGTCCTCTGGTTCGTCAAAGCGTTCCGCTTCCGGTTCGTCGGCCATGGCAGAATGCGTTCAGGCAATCAGCTTTTCGGGCCGGACGAAGACTGCGGGATGGTAGGTTCGGATTCGGCAGCTGTATTTTGCGGAGGCAGGCGCCGCGACGGCGGTGGAGGGGTGTCGTCCGTGGCGTTCTGAATCTCATCAGTCACTTCGCGGGTGGCCTTCTTAAATTCCTTGATGCCTGTTCCCAAGCCCTTCGCCAGTTCTGGCAGTTTCTTGGCCCCGAACAAAATGAGAACCACAGCCAGAATCAGAACGATTTCCCAGCCGCCCAGCATTGCTGCAAAAGTGATATTCATAAAACTAGCGAAAGCACGGTACGTCGCTTCAACTGCCTAGTAAAGTGTCAAAACCGATTTCAATGCGGTGAAACCGCCTTAACGGGGGTGAAGCAGAATGAATTCAGCACGACGATTTCGAGCCCACGCCGACTCGCCCTGGCCGGGATCCGCAGGTCGATCCTCACCGTAGGTGCGTGTGGCGACACGGGCCGGCTCAACACCCATGCCAGCGAGGACTTCGCGCGCAGTCAGGGCGCGGCGATCACCCAGGGACCGATTGTATTCTTCTGTGCCGCGTTCGTCACAGTGACCTTCAACCAGCAGACGGGCCGAAGCATCGCTGCGCAAGGCTGCGGCAACCGACTCCATCTTTGATTGCTCACCGGGTGCAATCGAGTGGCTGTCGTAACCGAAATAAACTGTGTATGCGGCCAGGGCATCGCGATCCTGGTTCATTTGGTCGGGATCGAATTCCGCAGCTTCGCCGCCGCCCGGGGCGCTGCTGAGCGTGCTGTCAAAGCCATCGCCCTGGCCCAGGCGATTGCCTTCCCCGAGGTTTCCACCGGTCAGCCCGATGCCTCCGTTGCGCGGCAGCGGGGTGGCACCGCTCTTCTTGGTTTTGCAACCGGACGCAGTCCCGGCAACCAGCAGCCCGATAATCAACACCGCCGAAAGATTGATGAGTTTCATTTGTCTTTTAGGATTACCGCAAGATCAGGAGGGGGGCGTCAGGAGAATGAACTCACCGCGCCGATTCTGCCGCCAGGCACTGTCGTTGTGGGCGGGATCGACTGGCCGATCCTCGCCAAAGCTGATGGTGTCCACGCGGCCGGTTTCAATTCCGAGGCGCAGCAATTCATCACGGACTGCCAGCGCACGCCGTTCGCCCAGCGTGCGGTTGTATTCTTCGGTTCCACGTTCGTCACAATGACCCTCGACGCGCACTGCATCGCGGGGATGCGATTTCAGGTAATCGGCTACGGCCGCCACCTTGGATTTTTCTTCGTTGCCAAGCGCGGCGCTGTCGAAGCCGAAGCGAACCGTGTGAATCTTGAAAATGTCCGTGTTGTTCGCCCAGCCTTCATGGGAATCTGCTTCAGGCAGCGGCTGCATCGGAGCTTCCGTGGCCGAATCAGAATCGGAGTCCCGTCCTTCGATCGGCGGCATCGTCGGCAAATCCGGGACATGGGCGATCGGTTGATTGGGAATTGTTTCGACCGCCACGGGTTTTTTGCGACAACCGGAAGTTGTCACGCCAAGCATCAGACCCACCGCCAAAAACGTCGCGAAACGCATGGTTTTCATTCTGTTCTTCACGAACAACTTACTTCTCCCAGCTCGGTTGCGAGCTGTTGCCCGAAATTCGGACGACATCCTTGACTTGTTTGGTAGGCGCGTCAAGTAGAGACAGTCCGCGGCGCCCCCCACTGTGTCTGCGAGTGAATGCGATAGTCCGGGAATTCGGTGCCCACGACGGATCCTCGCCTTCAACGAGCTCTGTCACCGTGCCTCCTTCAGCCGCAACGATGCAAATCCGGAAGGAGCGCATCTGCGATGTGAACGCCAGCCACTTGCCGTCCGGAGACCAGTCGGGCTCGGTTGGATTTAGAAAACCAGGCGTCGGAATCGTCTTCACGACGCCGCCCGCGGCTGGGACTTTCGCGAGCGTCCGGCGTCCCTTGATCTCGGTGGCAAACCCGATCCATTGGCTGTCCGCCGACCAGCACGGCGATGATTCCGCTTCGCGCGTTGTTGTCAGCCGCTTCAGATCGGTGCCATCGAGGTTTGCAACGTAGACGTCGGGACTGCCGCCCTTGCTGAGGATCATCGCGACCCGGCTTCCGTCGGGAGACACTGACGGGCTGATGCTGGAGCCGCCGTAGTAGGCGACCTTAGTCCGCGCGCCTGAGGCGAGGTTCTGATGAAAAATCGCGGGGTTGCCGAGTTTGTAGGAAACAAAGCACAGGCCGAATTTTCCTGGAACCCAGGATGGCGCAGCAACGATTGTCTTGTCCGCAGTGACGGGCTGTTGATTGAACCCGTCGAAGTCCGCGACGAAAATTTCGCTGTTCTTTCCTGCGGCCGCTTTGTAGGCGAGACGCGTTCGTGCGATGCCCTTTCTTCCGAGGGCCTCGACAAAATCATCAGCAAAGGCATGCGACTGACGCCGCAGCGAGGCGCCGGAATAGTTCTTGGAAACAAGCGCCTGTCTGGTCACGGAATCAATGACCCTTGCCTGCAGGTTGCCAGCGCTTGTGCCGCTGATCTGATATTGCGCACCCGCGGAATTGGTGAACGCGAAACCCTGCACGTAGAGATCGAACTGGAGAACCTCGGCGGCCTCACCGGAAATCCCGCTCAGCGAGACCCATATCGGCGGTGTGTTGCCGAGGCCGCGAACTGTTTGTTCAATGCTGATGTCCGCAGCGGTTGAAGATAGGAGCGTTGCGGCCGTGACAACTGCGTAAATCGATAGCTTTTTCATCCCATGTACATTTTCGCCGCCCGAACGTTGAAGTTGATGGTCACCTCCCGCTGAGGGGCGGTTTCGGTCGCAGGAAGAGGTGCTGCAAATTTGACGTTGTCCAGTGTCGTGCGCACGGAGCGATCGACGGCTGTGTTGCCAGAAGATTTAACGATGCGCGCGCTGATGACGGTCCCGTCTTTTGCGATGACGATCGAAGCAACCGCCGTGGCGGAGTCGTCCGTCGCGTCATCGGGAACCCGCCAGGCACGGGCATAAACCGATTTGACGGCGTCGTAGAAGTTCGCATAGGGAACGCCTCCTCCGCCCGGGCCCTTGAGCCGGATTTCCGTGCTCCCGGACAAACCGCCGCGGATGCCTGACACGGCGCGATCGAGTCGCTCCGCGAGGCGGCGCTGAGATGCAGCAGCTTCGCGGGCTTGCTGTGCGGCGCGGACCTTTGCCGCTTCCTTTGCATCCGTATTCCGCTTCACCAGGTTCAGGTTCACCTTCGGCTTTGGCCGTTTCGACGAAACCTCGAGCGATTCGCTGTCTTCCTTCTTTTCAGGCTCGGCGGCTTTGGGCTGCGGCCGCGGTTTGGACACGGGCGGTGCCACGATCTCAGGTTCTTTTTGGGCCGGCTTGGGCGGTTCAGGATCGGCTTGCGGTGTTTCAACCTTTGCAGCGGCGGGAAGCTTCGTCACCGTTGGATCGCCGCCCCCCGAGGCCTTCAGATCTGTCGTAACGAGCGGAATGAATTCAATGATCTGCGAGTGGTCTATCGGCGGCTTGCCGGCAAAGAATGCGGGACCGACCAGTAAAATGACGAGCAGCAACAGGTGAATGCCTGTTGAAGCGACCATGCATTTTTTCTGGGTGCGATTCATCGGCGCTGCGGTTCCGTTCGGATGGAATAACGCGTGATCCCATTGCGCTGGCAACGGTCGATCACCGCGGTGAAATCCTTTGTGCGGCTATTTTCATCAGCTCGAATATAAACCACGAGGTTCGGGTTTGCCTTCCAATCCCGCACCAGCAAAGCCTCCAATTGATCCAGTGTCACCCGCCTTTTGTTCAGCAAATAAACGCCCTGCGGACTGACCTCAACCGTGCGGATGTCGGTTTGCGTCACGGGACTGTCGGGCTTGCCGCCCGTGGGGAGCTTGAGCGAGATGCCCTGTTCCAGGAGCGGCGTGGTGATGATGAAGATGATCAACAGGACAAATGCAAGATCCAGCAGTGGCGTGATGTTGATCTCGCTCAGCGTTACCAGGTGACTGCGTTGGGAGAAACGTCTCATTCCTCCTTCAAGTATTCTGTTTCCATCTTCGACACCAATTCCTGCGCGAAATTGTCCAATTCAACGGTCATGACGCGCAAATTGTGTACCAGCCAATTATAACCAAACATGGACGGAATGGCCACGAGCAAGCCGGCCACAGTAGTGATGAGAGCGGCCGCAACGCCGGGTGCCATGGCTGTGAGGCTGGCGCTGCCCTGCATGGCGACGTGGCCGAACGTACTCATGACGCCCCAAACCGTGCCGAGCAGCCCTAAGAACGGTCCGCCGCTGACGGCAATTGCCAGGAGGATCAGGCCGGATTCGAGCTTGAGTGATTCCTGGGCAACGCTGTTTTCCAATGTTCGCTTCACGTGTTCCATGCCTTTCAGTGAAACATATTGCTTCCGCATGCCCTCGCGACTCTTTAAGCGCCGATCCAGCTCAATGCTGCCTGCCCGGTAGACCATGAACAGCGGGCATCCTTCCGCCTCAACACGGCGATCGTAGACGTCGAGGACACCCTTTTGAGATCGAAATTCAGCAGTGAAGAAATGGTTCAGTTTCTTGGCGCGCCGCATTTGGGCGGCCTTGGAAAACATGACGAACCACGCGACGATGGAAAAGACGGCAAGACAGAGGATGATGACTTTGGCTTCAATCGTGGCTTGGCGCCAGATGTAGACCAGTTCGTACTCGCCGGCTTTTGCGGCGGCGGCCGCGAAAAATATAGGCACGTTCATTCCAACACGATATTCGTCCGCAAACTTGGTCGTGAGGAACCGACGCGCCCACGCGGAATTCGTTCAACAGGATTTAAAATTGTGCCGGCTTTGCGGGCCGACAGGCTTTCTTCTAGCAGTGCAGCGACAATTTGCAAAAGTTTTTTTGCAAAATCGGATCAGGTGTTCAGCCCAGCCGCCTCAACCGCGAACGCTGCAAGTGACGTCGACAAAATGTAATCCTCGAAACGATTGTGTCCAAAACGGGGCCGCTACTGGTTCATTCGTGCGATTGAATTACAAACACCGTTCGTCCGTGGAACGCCAAAGTGCGTTCCTCCTCTTTACAGCGAATAATCTTCAGCCAATCTACAAGGCATGAAATCAAGGATGCTCGCCCTGACAGCAATTCTGCTTGCTGCCACCTTGCTCACTGCCCATGCGGCGCCGTGGTTTGGCACCAAATCGAAAGCCGAAAAGAAACAAAAGGTTCCAGGCGTGGAAATGGCGCAAACCATTTCCATGATCACGGGCGTCGCCATTTCGCCTCTCCTGGGAGTGGGCGCGGTGGGCGCGTGGCAATACTTCGAAGCCAAGACACCCGAGCAAAAGGCAAAGCTGCACTGGTACGCGAATCCCGCTTTCTGGGTTCCCGCGCTGGTGCTGGTCGCATTGTGTTTCATCAAGGACACATTCGGGACCGCTCTTCCCACGGCGCTCAAAAAGCCCCTCGATGTCGCTGACACGATCGAGAACAAGATCAGCGGCCTCGTTGCAACAGGCGCGTTTGTCCCATTGGCCGTGACGTTGTTCCAGCAGGGCAACCCAGGGGATGGCGCATCTCTTGCCTCGCTGGGATTTGCCGCGATCGACTTCGGCTGGCTTTATACGGCACTCGTCATTCCGCTGGCCATGCTGGCCTTCTTCATCGTCTTTCTCGCTTCCAATGCGATCAACATCCTGATCCTGCTCAGTCCGTTCACAATCATTGACACTGCGTTGAAGGGATTTCGCCTCGCGCTCCTTGCAAGTGTTGCGGGAACCGCATGGATCGACCCGTGGCTTGGGGCCGCCTGGGCATTGATCATCATTGCGTTCGCGTATTGCATCGCAGGCTGGTCGTTCCGGTTGTCGCACTTCGGGCTCGTTTTCATCTGGGATTTCGTCACCGGCCGGTGCAAGCGGTTTGTACCGCATGCGACTGAGAACAAATTGTTCCTGGCACGGAAAATCGAGAAGGCGCCCGCCCGCACGTATGGCCGCCTCACACGCGATGCCAGCGGAGCACTCGTGCTCAGATACCGGCCGTGGCTGGTGCTTCCCGAAAAGACGCAGACGCTGCCTGCGGGGCGTTATCTGGCAGGATGCGGGTTCCTCTACTCGGAGGTAGTGCGTGTTGAAGGCGGCGAGGCGAAGACCATGCTGCTGCTGCCACCGCGATACGTGGGGCACGAGGAGCAATTTGCGCAGGTTTACGGATTGGCGGGAACACGCGAGGTGGGATTACGCGCAGCCTGGACCTGGCTCAAAGGCACATTCCGCGGACGGCCCGCAGCGGTTCCCGCGTGAACGATTATTGCTCGGTTGCGAAGCGTCGGAGGTCTGCAGCGAACGCATCGACATCTTCGGGCGTTGTGTCCCAGCTGCACATCAAACGCGCATAATCGAATCCCACATTCGTGTAGAACTTCCATCCGCGCTCGTGCATGCGTTGCACGATGGCGTCTGGAATGGTCGCGAACAGCGCGTTCGTTTCGACAGGGTAAGCAATGTGGATAATTGGAATCGAAGCCAATTCCCGTTCCAGGCGCCGCGCCATGGCATTCGCGTGGGCGGCATGCTTTAACCACGCATTGTCACGCAACGTGCCGAGCCACGGTGCGGAGAGGAATCGCATTTTTGACGCCAGCTGGCCGCCTTGTTTGCAGCGATAATCAAACTCCCGCGCGAGATCGTGATTGAAGAACACCACGGCTTCTCCGAGGCCGATGCCGTTCTTCGTGCCTCCAAAGCTGAGGACGTCAACCCCGCACTGCCACGTCAGTTCCTTTGGGCTCAGGTTCAAAGCGGCCACGGCATTGGCGAAGCGGGCGCCATCCATGTGCATCCGCAAATCGAACCGCCGCGCAATCGACGCGAGATGCTTCAACTCGGCAGGTGAATACAGCGTGCCGGCTTCTGTTGCCTGAGTGAGGCTGATCGCGCGCGGCTTCGGGTAATGAATGTCCGTGCGCTTCTGAACGGCTTGCTCGATGGCGGACGGATCGATCTTTCCGTTTGCGCCCGGGAGCAGCAGCACCTTCATCCCGTTTGCAAAAAATTCGGGCGCGCCGCACTCCGAAACCTCAACGTGCGCGAGCTCGTGGCACAGGATGCTGTGATACGATTGGCATAATGCCGCGAGGGAAAGGGAATTGGCGGCAGTTCCGTTGAAGACAAAGAATACTTCGCAGTCGGTTTCAAACACCTCGCGAATCAGGTCGGAGGCCCGCTTCGTCCATGAGTCATTTCCGTAGCTGACTTCATGTCCCTCATTGGCCTCAAGCATTGCAGCGAGCGCCTCGGGACAGATTCCTGAATAATTATCGCTGGCAAACTGGCGCCGGTTGTTCGTGTTCATCAAATCGCGAAAATCAATCCTCTCCCTTCTGGATATCCTCAATGCCGTGAATGTGCTCATCGGGTTTGGCTTCTGTCAGGATGCGGTAGATGCACCAGCCGAAAAGGGCCACCACGAAGGACACGGACACAATCATGTTGATCCAGCCGCCGGTTGTCATGGTTGTTTCTCCCTGGATGTTGAATTGCCCGCCTTGTCCCAGCGTCTGCCAGCCGCGGCGGTGGTAATGATGAAAAATGTGATAATCAGGACGATCAGCGCGACACTCATGCGCGCGACCGGGCTGGCTGTTGGGCCGTAAAGATCCGTGACATAACTTGTCGGCTCAAACGTTCGCGTGGCTGGGTTCCATCCGAATACCTTGAACCACACCCAGAATCCAAAAATTGTCAGGAGATAAAGCGGGCAGACGTATTTGATGATGAGCTTGAAGAACGAAGGAATCCGGAGCGACGCGCCCTTATGCGCCTCCTTCCAGCCCTCTTCAATTCCGAGGACCCACCCAAACACGATGATTAGAACGGTCGCGAGCAGGAATATCAGGAAAGTGCCCACCCAGAAATCAATCGTATCGAGCGCCTTCAGGTCCTTGCTGAAGTAAACCACGAACAGGCATCCCATGGCGGTCATCAGGCCCAGCAGGCTGATGGACTGTTTGCGATTGAGGCCGAGGCCTTCCTCGAGAAACGCGATGCCCGGCTGCAGCATGGACAGCGAGCTGGTAATCGCCGCAAGGAACAGCAGGAAGAACCAGGCGGCGCCAAAAAACTGCGGAGCCGGCATTTTGGAGAACACGAGAGGAAGGACTTTGAATCCGAGCCCAAACGTTCCCTGGCCGATGATTCCCGCCGCGCCGAGAAACACGAATGCTGCTGGAACCGTGATCATTCCACCCAGGCCCACTTCGCAAAATTCATTCGCGCTCGTGGCGGTCAGGCCGCTTAAAACGATATCGTCCTTTTCGCGGAGATAACTGGAATAGGTGATGATCACCCCGAAACCGACAGACAACGAAAAGAACACCTGCCCAGCGGCTTCAAGCCACAGTTGGGGATTCCGAAGTTGCTGGGAGATGTCGCCCGGATTCCACATATAGCCGAGCCCATTGATTAAAGATTGTTCGGGCAGGGCCGGGTCGGGTGTCCCCAGCGTGAGAACGCGCACGAGGACAATGATGGCGAGGAGTATGAGCGTGGGCATGCCCCAGCGGCAGAACGCTTCAATCCCTTTGGAGATCCCCCGGTAAATGATTGCGAAGTTAATCGCGAAGACAATCACCAGGAACACGACCACCTGGTTGTGGCCCTGTGATACGGTCAAGCCGTTCTCAGTGGCGCCAACAAACCGCGCCCAAAAATCGCCGTAGGAACTGACATCGGTCCCGAGATTCAGGGCCCCGCTGGCTGAATACCATGCGTAACCGAGGCACCACGCCTCGATATACACGTAATACATGTAAATCGTGACAGGGATGATGGCACCCAGCACGCCGATGTACTTCCCCGCAGGGTGTCGAATAAGAGCGTAGAAAATCCCGGGGCTGGAACGAAATCCCTTCTGTCCTGCGTATCGTCCGAGAGTCCATTCCGCCCAGCAGATGGGAATTCCCAGGATGAGCAGCGAAATGAAATAGGCGATCATGAACCCGCCGCTGCCGTACTTGGCGGCGAGTCCCGGAAAGCGCAGGAAATTGCCCAGCCCGACGGCGCTTCCGGCGACGGCCATGATCACTCCGAGCCGCGAACTCCACGATTCCCGAATTAGGCCGGTGGTCATGGAGTCAGGTTTCTACCGGGGTTCCTGCCCGACCGCCAGCCGGAACTCGAAAGGTGCGGCAAATTCTATGAACTATTTTGCGGCGGCAACGGCGTCGCGAATCATCTGCTTGAACGTTTCGATTCCTTCATCGAACGCAGCGGCGATCGGCAGAACTGGCGTTTTTCGAACGCGCCGTTTGAACTTCTTCAAATTTTCGGCGGCGGGTTCCTCATCCATTTTGTTCGCAACAACAAGGCGCGGCCGCTCGATCAAGGCCGGCGCATAAAGCTCGAGTTCCTTCAGCAGTTTGCGGTAGTCGTCCCAGGGTTCCCGTCCGTCACTGCCCGCCATGTCGACCAGCACCACCAGGACTTTGCAGCGTTGAATGTGGCGCAGGAATGCGTGGCCAAGGCCGACATTTTGATGGGCGCCTTCAATCAAACCGGGAACGTCACAAACAGTGAGGCGGTGAAAGTCTGAGTATTCTACGATGCCGATTTGCGGGTGCAAAGTGGTGAACGGATACGGCGCCACTTTTGGACGGGCGCGTGAAATGGCTGTCAGGAGAGTGGACTTTCCGGCATTCGGATATCCCACCAACCCGACCTCTGCCACAATTCGCAATTCCAGCAGGAATTCACCTTCGTCGCCTGCCTCGCCAGGTTGCGCAAATCGCGGTGTCTGGCGAACCGACGTGGCGAAGTTTCGATTTCCCAAGCCGCCGCGGCCGCCTTTGCACAGCAAAAACTGCTGGCCGTGTTGCGTCAGGTCGGCCACCAATTCGCCCTTCGAGGCATCGTGCTTCTCGCCCGGGGTTTCGGTTTCGGCAGAAAGGTCGACTTCCATGGCAGCTGCACCGGCTGCGTGACGGATCACCGCCCGCTGGCTGCCGCTGAATCTCAACAAGGGCTTGGGCGGTTCAACTTCGTCCGCTTCATCGTCATCAGCCTCTTCGGGTTTCGGCTGGGACGGCAATCGCCAGACCAGCGTTCCACACGGGACCTTGATGATCAGGTCCTTCCCGGCGAGGCCATCCATGCCCTTGCCCATGCCGCCTTTGCCGTCTTGGGCGATCAGTCTGGGTTGATAATATTGGCCGATCAGGTTGTTCAAGTCATGATCCGCCTGCAAGATGACACTTCCGCCGCGTCCTCCGTTGCCGCCGCTCGGGCCGCCCTTGGGAATGTAGGCTTCACGATGAAACGCGATAGCGCCTTTTCCGCCATGGCCGGCGCGGGCATACACTTTGATTTCATCGATAAACATGCGTTGATTCTCTCCTGCTCGGCCTGACCTTGTGAATCAGGCGTTAAATCACTTATCTCCTGCGGGCGGGCCGGACGCAAGTGCGGCCGGGGGCTGTTGCGGAAACAAAAAAGGCGAGGCCGAAACCTCGCCTTGAAATGGAACGAACAAAACCTAGTTTTGCGCGGTGGCTTGAGCTTCTGCGACGATGTTCACGCGGCGGCTGTCCTTGTCGAACATCACCTTGCCGTCTGCGAGGGCGAACAAAGTCCAATCGCGGCCGGTGCCTACATTCTGGCCCGCGAGGAACTTGGTGCCGCGCTGCCGAACGAGAATGCTGCCCGCGGTGACGAACTGTCCTCCGAAACGCTTGACGCCAAGCCGTTTGCTGACGCTGTCGCGCCCGTTGCGAACGCTGCCTTGACCTTTCTTATGTGCCATAAACTCTTAAGCTTTAATTTCCTTGATCTTGACGACCGTCAGTTCCTGACGATGTCCGATGCTTTTGTGATAGCCCTTGCGGCGTTTCATCTTGAACGTGAGTTTCTTTTCGCCGCGGATGTGCTCGACTACGTCGGCGACAACAGAAGCGCTGGCGACCGTAGGGGCGCCGACCGTGACTTTGCCGTCATTGCTGACGAGCAGGACGCGGTCAAAAGTGAAGGGCTGGCCGGCGTCCACAGCGAGACGTTCGACCTGGAGCGTATCGCCCGCGCTAACGCGATACTGTTTGCTTCCGGTTTCTAATACAGCGTACATAAAATGATTTCCCCGCAAAAGGGACGGTGATGAGACCAGAATTCAAAATGGGTGTCAACGCCTCATTTTTCCACGCATCGACAGGCTGTCAACGTGCCGAAACGGAAAAGAATTTGTTTTTTCACCGCTGGATCTGTTAAATCACCGCTTCTCGTATGAACCCGATTGGCAACCCCCTGCGCACGCCTGAATGGCGGATCGCCGCGCTTGCCTTGTCGATCGTCGCACTGGATCAGCTTTCCAAAGCAATTGTCCTCCGTTTTCTCGGGTACGAGGAGGAGCGGGTCATCATCGAAGGCTTCTTCAAGCTGGTGCATTGGGGAAACACGGGCGCAGCCTGGAGTTTGTTCAAGGGCAATAATCTCCTGCTGGCCGTGATCGCTGTGGCCGCATTGATTGTTCTCTACCTCACCCGCCGTCACTTCGATACCCGCTCCCGGCTTGGCCAGGTGGCGTTCGGCCTCATCGTCGGTGGCATCATCGGGAACTTGATCGACCGATTGCTCCCCACCCGCCGGCATGTCATCGATTTCCTGTATTTTTACGTTGAACGCCAGGGACAGGTGCATGGATTTCCGGCTTTCAACGTTGCGGATACCGCAATCTGCACCGGGGTGGGGCTGGTCTTTCTGCTGACATGGCGCGCTGAACGCACCGCCCGCACCGTGCAATCGCCTGCCGCGGAAACTGAGCTACGTTGACGGCCAATGAACGGTCGAACCGAAGTGGTCATCGTTTGCAGGACGCTTCCCTCTCAACGGCTGGATATCTTTCTCCGGGACGAATTTCCTGCCGTGTCACGCGGCGCCTTTCAACGACTAATTGACGAGGGGCATGTTCGCGTGGATGGGCGCACCGTCAAGACGACTCATGTCCCTCGCGCCGGCGAACGCATTGAGATCTTCTGGCCGGAAGCCAGGCCTGCGACTGCGCAGCCGCAGGAGATGCCGATGGATGTTCTGTACGAAGACGAATCCCTCCTCGTCATCAACAAGCCCCCAGGACTGGTGGTTCATCCGGCAGCGGGCCACGATGATAATACCCTCGTGAATGGCTTGCTCCATCACTGTCAGGGAGGCCTCAGCGGAATTGGCGGTGTTGCCCGGCCGGGAATTGTGCATCGGCTCGACAAGGAAACGAGCGGATGCCTGGTCGTGGCGAAGGACGATGCCGCCCACTTGGCCCTCTCCGCCCAATTTGCCGGTCGAACAGTAGAGAAGATTTATCACGCCATTGTCTGTGGGGAACTCGCAAAGGAAAACGGTGAGATTCGTGCTGCCATTGCACGGCATCCGTCTCATCGCAAAAGAATGGCTGTCAGCGATGGCAGCGGCCGCGAAGCACATACCAGTTATCGCGTGCTTGAGAAGTTGCGCTCAACGACCCTTGTCGAAGCCATCCTGCACACCGGGCGAACCCACCAGATTCGCGTCCATTTTCGACATTTGGGATTTCCGCTTGCGGGCGACGACACTTATGGCCAGCGGCAAAATCGCCGTTTGGAGGAACTGCTTGGGTTTGGCGCTCCTCGCGTGATGCTGCATGCTGTCACTCTCGCGTTTACCCATCCCGTGACTGGCCGCAGAACAAAGTTTGAGGCGCCGCGACCTGCGGATTTCGACGAGTTTTTGAAGTTAGTCCGCTGACTTGATTACATTGTTGGCCGCAGCGGGACCGTTCCCCTTCCTAAAGCAGGTTTCCTCCCCATTTGGCCCGTGTGGCACTGCATACGACTGTTCGCATACGTTTCGTTTCCGCGCCCCACGGTGTCGGACTTTCACGAGAAACAACAACCAAGAGGACAAAAACTTAATTATGAAAAAATCATTGATCACATGTCTGGCCTGCGCAGCTTCCGCGGCCGTTGCAGTCGCTGCCTCCAGCTCCACCGGCTCATCCGGTTCCTCAGGCTCGGGCACGTCGAGCAGTTCGTCGATCGGAAGTGACTCGTCAACGGGTTCGAGCAGCTCTGGAATGTCGGGCTCGTCGGGTTCACAAAGCTCGCAGAGTGGACAATCCGGCAGCTCTGGTTCATCCCTGGATCACAGCTCCAGCAGCAGCAGCGGCCTCAGCGCTACGGGTCGCAGCAGTTCTCAGGCAGTACGGGGAAGCAACCTCATGGGCTCACAAATCAAGGATCGATCGGGCAGCACCATCGGTCGCATCGAAGATGTAATCCTCAACCCCACGTCAGGCCGCATTGATTTCGCCGTGATTTCGTTGTCAGGCCAGGGATCGTCTGCGTCGGGCTTAAGCAGTTCAACCAGTACTTCCGACGGCACTTCCGGGGCGCACACCCAGAACAGCGGCACGGGCCAGGGAATGAATGCCGGCACCACCCAAAGCGGCGGTTCACAAGGCGGAGCTGGCACGACGTCTTCGACGACCTACGGTTCAGCCGGATCGAGTTCAAGCTCCTCAAGCGGGAAACTCATCCCGGTTCCGTGGTCGCTCCTGCAGACTGAATCGTCAAGCTCGGCCAGTTCCAGCTCGTCCTCGTTGGGCATGAGCAGCAGCAGCCAGCAAAGCTTCACGCTGAACGTGGACAGCACCAAGCTGCAGTCGGCCCCCTCACTTAGCCGCGGTAACTGGTCGGAGATCAGCCAATCCGGATTCAGCCAGCGCGTGAACTCACATTTTGGCGTCTCTGGGATGTCGGGTTCGACCGGCGGATCCGAATCACCTTACGGCTCCAGCACCGGTTCCAGTGACTCGAGCTCATCTGGATCAAGCATTCGATCGAGCGGCAGTTCCGGCTCGAGCGGTTCAAGCTCCGGAAGTTCCGATCAATAACAAATGTTCAACTCACGGCGCGGACCGTCGCGGTTCGCGCCTTTTGCTGTACTGATCAGTGGGGATTCACCTGATTCCAGCCAAGTCCTCCTAGCACATACGCTTTAATGGATTTTCGATACCCGAATGCCCCGACACTGCGAATGGTCGATTCGCCAGACTTCCGCCGGACAATGCACGGAAGGTTTGGATGACAACTCTTCCCTGCCTGGGCGGGGTAAGGCGTTTCTATGAAAGCCGTTGCTCGGCAAGTTTGGTTTCCGCTGGGAGTGCTGCTGGCTGGGCTGACTCTGACCATCTTCGCGACCTATTTTGCAAGCAGGACTGTCCATCTGCGGAATCGCGCCGAATTCGACAGCGCGGCTCAGCGCGCGCAGGCGGAGATCGGCCGTTCGCTTGAAACGTACATCGCGCTGATGCGCGGCGTGGCGGGGCTGTTCGCGTCGGAATCCAACATCACACACCCCGCTTACTCTGCATACGTGAACCGGCTGCAACTCGCGTCCAATTATCCCGGCGTCCAGGGAATTGGCTTCTCCCTCCGCGTTCCCGTCGATGATCGTGCCTCGATGGCAGCGTGGCTGAGCAGTCGGGCGTTCACGAACGTTACTCCGTGGCCTGACACACCGCGCGACGAATACCATGCAGTCGTGTTACTGGAACCTCAGGGCCCAAGAAACCGCGCGGCACTGGGCTATGACATGTTCTCCGATCCCGTTCGGCGCCAGGCTATGGAAATGGCGCGGGACACGGCGCGCCCTGTGGCGTCGCGAAGGGTGCGGCTGGTTCAGGAAATTGAGGAAGAGGAACAGCCCGGCTTTCTCATCTACACGCCTGTTTACGAAGATGGGAATATCCCGGAAACGATCGAGGAGCGACGGGCGCGTTTAAAAGGTTTTGCGTATTGTCCATTTCGTATTTGGGATTTTATCCGGAACGCACTCGATGCGACGCTCCTGGAGACGATCACCCTGGAAGTGCATGATGGCGAAACCCCGACTGAAGCGAACCTTGTGTATCGCTCGGGACCTGCGCCTGAAAAGTCAGGCAGTTTGTTCGTTCCAGATCAGCGCGTTCAGCTGTCGATCGCGTTTGCGGAACGCCGCTGGACGCTGGTCTGCTCGAGTTCCGCCACAGCCATGTTTGGATGGTGGGCACCTTACAGTATCGCGGGGATCGGAACCGCGCTAAGTTTGCTCCTGTTCTACCTGACGTCTGCCGAGGCCCGCGCCCGCGCCCGTGCAGAAACGAGCACGCGACAACTGCAGAAATCCGAGGCGGCGTTGCGCGACAGCGAAACACGCCTTCGCCTGATCGTGGAAAGCGCCCGCGATTATGCGATTTTCGCATTGGACATCGAAGGCCGCGTGGTGAGTTGGAATAGTGGCGCCGAACGGCTTTTTGGATACACGGAAACCGAGATCGTCGGCCGCAACGCCGGCTTGATCTTTACTCCCGAGGATCGGATTGCCGGTGCTCCGGAAGAGGAGTTGATGGAAGCTTCAAAAACAGGCGTCGCGCGCAGTGATCGCTGGCATGAACGCAACGACGGTTCACGGCTGTTTGTCAGCGGGATTATTCGCGTCATGGACGATTCCAAAGGCCACCGCGTCGGTTACATCAAAGTCGCGAGGGACGTGACTGAAAAGCTCGAAGCCGAAGCCAGCGTCCGGCGGGAACGAGACCTGTCGGAGATGGTCATCAACAGCCTTCCTGGTGTGTTCTACCTTTTTGACCAGAACGGAAACTGGGTGCGCTGGAACAAGAACCTGGAAAACATAACAGGGTATTCCACTGATGAAGTGGCGGCGAGGCGCCCGATCGAATTCTGTCCGCCAGACGACGTGGACCGCGTCAACGAAGCCATTCGCAGGGTTTTCGAAATTGGGCACGCCACCGTGGAATCGAACCTCATCACCCGCGACGGTTCTGCCATCCCGTTTCTCTGGCACGGGCGGCGGATCGTCTTCGACGGCATTCCGTGTTGCATCGGAATGGGAGTTGATATCACGGAACGCAAACGTGCCGAAAGCGAATTGCGCACGGCCCAGGAACAGCTGCGGGGTTACGCCGCGCAACTCGAGCATCGCGTCGCCGAGCGCACGGCCCATTTGCGCCAGAGCCTGCAGTCGCTCGAAAGCCTGCTGTACCACGTTGCGCACGACCTTCGTGCGCCGCTGCGTTCGATGTCCAGCTTCACCACGATTCTCCTGGATGAATACGCGCCGAATCTGGACGACAAGGCGCAGGATTATGCGCAGCGGATTGGGCAGTCGGCCCAGTTCATGGATGAACTTGTGCAGGACCTGCTCACGTACGGGCACCTTGCCCACTCAAAGATCAGCGTTTCAAATGTGAATCTGGAGACGCAGGTCGATACCGTACTGAAACAACTTTCCGCCCGCATTGCCGCTCGGAATGCAGTCGTTGAGGTGGAGCGTCCGCTTCCCAATGTGAAAGCCAGCAGTGCGGTTGTCAGCCAGATCGTCATGAACCTGGTGGACAACGCGTTGAAGTTTGTTCCAGCCGAGCGCACACCGCACGTGCGTATTCACGCCGACTCGAATTCAGGAGTGCGCCTGTGGGTCGAAGACAATGGCATCGGGATTCGCCCCGAATATCATGAACGCATTTTCCGGGTGTTCGAACGGTTGCACGCCGGGAATCGTTTTCCAGGCACGGGGATTGGGCTCGCTATCGTTTCCAAAGGCGCAGAGCGTATCGGCGCGCGGGCCGGCGTGGAATCAAACCCCGGCGAGGGCAGCCGGTTCTGGGTGGAGTTTCCAGCCATCGACGGGAATTAATGCGTTTTCGGGGGATTGGAGTTCCGGGGTGCATTTGTAATTGCCCGGCCTTCCGCTTTGTCCTAGCTGTAACGCAGTCAAAGAAAGGCAAACAAAATTATGACCTCCATCGGATTGATCATCCTGGCCGGGTTGGTGGTGTTGGCGCTGTTGCTCGTCATGTTTGGCGTCGGCGTCTACAACCGGCTCATAGGCCTGCGCAACCGTTTCAAGAACGCCTATTCACAAATCGATGTGCAATTGAAGCGCCGCTATGACCTGATTCCCAATCTCGTCGAAACGGCCAAAGGCTATCTCAAGCACGAACGCGAGACGCTGGAGAATGTCATCAAGGCCCGCAACGTCGCATATGCGGCATCTCAAACCGCGGCATCAACTCCCGGCGACGCCAGCGCAGTGAAGAATCTAGCGTCCGCGGAAGCAGGACTTGCTGGGGTACTCAGCCGTTTCATGGCGATTTCCGAAGCGTATCCCGACCTCAAGGCAAACCAGAACATGATGCAGTTGACCGAGGAACTGACATCCACGGAGAACAAGATTTCGTTTGCCCGGCAGGCGTACAACGACTCTGTCATGACCTACAACACCCAGCGCGAAGTGTTCCCTTCGAACATTGTTGCGGGGATGTTCAACTTCGGGCCCGCTGAACTGTTCGTGATCGAGCGGCAGGAGGAAAAAGCCGCACCCAAGGTTCAGTTCTAACGCGAAATGGATTTCTTCGATCGGCAGGACAAGGCGCGCCGCCAGACCAAGGTGCTGGTGGTGTACTTCCTCCTTGGCGTCGCGCTGCTGATCGCCGCCATTTATGTGGCCCTCGTGCTGGTCCTCCAGTGGCCTGAAACGTCACGGCGCTACATCGAGGCGCAGGGTTTTTCCTTGTGGAACCCCAGACTATTTCTCGGCACTGCCATCGGAACAGGCGCAGTGATCCTGATGGGAAGCCTATTCAAGACGCTGCAACTTTCCCGCGGCGGCAGCGCCGTGGCAAGCATGCTGGGTGGACGCGCGGTCAATCCCAACACTGCCGATCCCGACGAGCGCAAACTGCTGAACATTGTCGAGGAAATGGCGCTCGCCTCAGGCATCGCCGTCCCGCAGGTCTACGTGATGGATGAGGAGCTCGCGATCAACGCGTTCGCGGCGGGACACACCGAGAGCGATGCCGTGGTCGGAGTCACGCGCGGCTGCATGAAGCTCCTCTCCCGCGATGAACTGCAAGGCGTCATCGCACACGAATTCAGTCACATTCTCAATGGTGACATGCGGTTGAATTTGCGATTGATGGGCTGGATCTTTGGGATTTTTTGCATCTCGGTGATTGGACGCGTGCTCCTGCACACTCGCGGAGGCAGCCGTCGCGACAAGAATCCGCTGCCGCTCGTCGGCCTGGTCTTCCTGGCGTTGGGCGGGATCGGCGTGTTCTTCGGCCGATTGATCCAGGCTGCCGTGAGCCGGCAGCGCGAGTTCCTCGCGGATGCCGCCGCCGTCCAATTCACCCGCAACCCGCCCGGGCTTGCGGGTGCCCTGAAAAAAATTGGCGGCCTGGTCTACGGCTCCAAGCTGGAATCCCCGCACGCGACCGAGGCATCCCACCTGTTCTTTGGAAGGGGAACTGGTTCTGCATTCTCAGGCCTCATGTCGACGCACCCACCGCTGGAGGATCGCATTCGTGCCCTTGATCCTTCGTTCGACGGGACGTTCCCGCGGGTCGACGCAACTCGCGAAACTGACGTTGAACTGGAGGACCCGCGTGCACGGCGTCGCGGCGGATCTCCGTTTCCCTTTCCGTTCGAAGTTCCAGGATTGGCCCCTGCAAGCGAAGGACGGGAAATGGCTGTGCCCCCGGTGATCCCGGTCTCGGCTGTTGTGCCTGCGTCCGGCGCGCCTTCGCCCGGGCATCTGCGTTACGCGGTGCAATTGCGCAGATCCTTTTCGCCCGCCCTGCAAACGGCCACTCATGATTCCATGAGCGCAATGGCTGTCATCTACGCCCAGTTGCTCAGTTCTGACCCCCTTTTGCGAGACAGACAGTTGGAAAACATCGGCCGGCTCTCTTCAACAGGCGTTCGCCGCGAGGTCGAACGCGTTCTCCCCGACGTCACAGCGTTGGCCGTGCGTGCGCGGCTGCCGCTGGTGGATATGACATTGCCCGCTCTGCGCCAGATGTCGTTCGCCCAGTTCGAGGAATTTTCCCGCGCAATTCGCGAGCTGATCGAAAGCGATCACGAAATCGATCTGTTCGAATATGTCCTGCAAAAAATTGCGATTCGCCATATTGAGTCGCAATTCAAGCCGCCACGGACCGTTATCGTGCAGTTCTATACGATGCGCCCGCTCGCGGGTGACGCTGCAATCCTGATTTCGGCCATGGCTCATGCCGGATCAGGTGATCCCGGAATCGCGGCTGAGGCATTCAAGCGCGGTGCGATGCTGTTGACGCGCGGTTCCCAGATTGCACTCGATTTTGTCCCAGGTGAACGGTGCGGACTCGCGGAGATTGATGCGGCATTGGAGCGGCTGAACACGGCGGCCCCACAGCTCAAGAAGAACGTTTTGTTTGCGTGCGCCGCCACGGTCGCGGCCGACGGATGGATTCAAGAGAGCGAAGCGGAACTGCTGCGCGGCATCGCCGACACATTGGATTGCCCCTTGCCGCCGTTCATCCCCAAGGAATAATCGGGCGTCTGGGGGCTAGTAATCGTAAAGCCCGCTGTCCTTGCTGTATCCGCCTCCGCCCATCCCTCCGCCTTCTTCTCCCCCGAAATCACCCAGGAGGTCGCCCATGTCTGCTTCGATCTTTTCCGGATCCTCTCCTGCCTCAAGACGCTTGATCGCGATATCCAGTTCCTTTGGCGCAGTTCCGGGCGGCATGATGTCCTTCATCTTCCGCATCATGTGAGCCATGTGACGCGGGTTGTTTTCGTCCATGTGCTCCATGTCTCGCTCCATTTCTGCCATGGCGCGTGCCACGCGGGGGTCATCCAGATTCGGCATGGATTCATCTCCAGGCTCGCCGCCGCTTTCCGCGGGCGTTTCGGCGAGACCCTTGGTCATCGCGAATCGGCTCATCTGCTTTTCCATTTTTTTGTTGCCGCACTTTGGGCAAACGGGGAGGCGATCCGGATTAATCCGCTTCGAAAGGAAGCTGTAGATCTTCCGGCACTTCGGACAGGCAAATTCGTAAATGGGCATGACAGCTAAAATTCGCGACTTTCGGTTTTCTTCGCCACAAGAAAATGGAGCATGGCGCGAGGAGTATGCGTAAACCCGTTTTTTCCCTTCCCGTTTTGGTTGCGGTTCTGCCGCGCTGTGTGGTTCGTGGTTGGTCGTTTTTCCCGTCCTCGCCGCGCTGTCTCGCAAGTTTTCAAACCCGCCTCCGTATTCACGCCTGCCGACGGGCGACTCCGGTTCGGCTTGCTTTAGCGCAACCCGATGTTCATCTCTTTGCCATGACGCGCACGTTCCTGCACACGCTCATTGTTCTCACTGCGCTCGCGTTGCAATTGTACGCAGCCGGGGATGCTCTCACATGGTCGAATCCAATCCTCCTCCAACGTGCTGACCCGCACGTGGTGTTGCATTCCGACGGATGGTATTACTTCACTGCCACGGTGCCGGAATACGATCGCATTGAGCTTCGCCGCGCGCGGACACTGGGAGCATTAGCGAGCGCCGACTCCAAAGTGGTCTGGAGCAAACATGAGAGCGGCCCCATGAGCCATCACATCTGGGCGCCAGAAATTCACTTCATCGATGGCAAGTGGTACATCTATTTCGCCGCAGGCCGCGCGGAAGCAATTTGGGAGATCCGCCAATACGTTCTTGAGAATGCTTCGGCCAATCCGCTCGAGGGTGAGTGGACGGAAAAAGGACAGATCAAGATGAATTGGGAATCGTTCACGCTCGATGCCACGACATTCCAACATCGTGGAACACGTTACCTGGCATGGGCGCAAAGCTTTCCGGATGTCCGCGGCACGAGTCTGTTTCTCGCGAAAATGGATACGCCGTGGTCCATCAGCAGCACGCAGGTGTGCATCAGCAAACCCGAACTGCCATGGGAACGCATCGGACACAACGTCAATGAAGCGCCTGCTGTTATTCATCGAAACGGGCGCCTCTTCATGACGTATTCCGCCAGCGCGACGGATGCAAATTATTGTCTCGGCCTTCTTGCCGCCGATGAAAATGCAGACCCGCTGGATCCGAAATCATGGCGAAAATCTCCCGAACCCGTTTTCAAGAGCCATCGTGAGACGAGCCAGTACGGACCGGGTCATAATTGCTTCACGACAACTCCTGACGGCAAAACCGATATTCTCGTTTATCATGCGCGGCGTTACGAGCACATCCCGGGAGATCCGCTCGGCAATCCGGATCGCGCCACGCGCGCGCAGGTGATGGGCTGGAATTCGGATGGAACGCCGAACTTCAGTTACCCGGTTGCAGACGATTGGCGTCCGACGCATCGAACAGGTGGCAACCCGATCATCACAAACTTCTTCACGGCGGATCCGGCTGCGATGGTGCACAAAGGACGCGTTTATCTTTACACAGGCCATGATGTGCCGCCCAACAACAATTCGAACTATCGCATGCACGACTGGCTCTGCTTCTCCTCCACGAACATGGTGGAATGGGAGGAACACGGGTCCCCTTTGAATACGAAGGATTTCGCATGGGCGCGTGATGACGCGTGGGCAAGCCAGGTCATCGAACGCGACGGCAAGTTTTATTGGTACGTTTCGATCACTCACGCGACCATCGGCGGAAAGGCTATTGGGGTGGCGGTGGCAGACAGCCCGACGGGACCGTTCAAGGACGCACGCGGCTCGGCACTCATCAGCAACGACATGACCAAGGCGACGCGGATCAGTTGGGATGACATCGACCCGACCGTGTGGGTTGACGGCGATGGCCAGGGGTATCTCATGTGGGGCAACCAGAAATGTTATTGGGCGAAATTGAAACCGAACATGACTGAGCTCGACGGAGAAATTCACGTGATTCCCGACGAACAGGTGAAGGGCTTCACGGAAGCGCCATGGATTCACAAGCGCGGCGACATTTACTACCTCACGTATGCCACTGGTTTTCCAGAGAAGGTCGCGTATTCGACGAGTTCGAAGATGACAGGGCCATGGACACCGCGCGGTTTGCTGTCTGAGCTCGCGGGGAACAGCAACACGATCCATCAATCCATCATCGAGTTCATGGGCCGCTGGTATTTCATTTACCACAACGGAGGCGTGCAGACGACAGGTGGAAGCTATCGACGATCCGTATGCATCGAACACCTTGAGTACAATTCCGATGGGACGATGAACCGCATCGTGCAAACCACCGAAGGCGTTGCGCTCGGACGCTAGGCGTTTGGCTGCAGGACGCAATACAGTCACGGCTTAAAGTAACAAAATGAACACTCCCGCTTCTAGCGTGCGAATGAGGGAGAGGAATATCTCATGACGATTTTTCGCCTCGGCCAAACAAGTAATTAAGCGCCACGAGTTTAGGAAGTTTGGGAGCCTGTTTTGAAGCTACGCATCAATTCCAGCGACGTGCATGAATGCGATTCTCCTTCCCCTCATTGTGTTGTGTGGTGTCACAACGGGCATGGCCGCAACGATTACCTGGGATGGAGGCGGCGGGAATTCATCATGGCAAACAGAGGCGAACTGGAGCAATGATGCCCTGCCAGGCATCAACGACGATGTAATTCTCAACGCCGGCGGTGGGCTGGTGGTAACATCGTCGGCCAGTGTCACGATTCGCAGTGTTCAAGCCAGCAATAGCATCGCACTCACCGCCGGGGTCTTTCGTGTCACTTCCGGAGACTCCATCCTGCAAGGGCAGGTTCATGTTTCTGGCAATCCCACGCTTTCGGCGAGCGGTCCCGCAACGCGGCTGGTTCTTCCCAACGCCCTTAATCTTGACCGCGCAGGGCTTGAAGCGCTGGGTGGCGCGCAATTTTTCGCGCCGATGGTGCCCCGCTTCAACAAGGGGTCTGGATGTGCAACGGTGTCCTGGCGAGCGTCTGGCGCGAACTCT
Organism: Verrucomicrobiia bacterium; assembly: GCA_035629175.1. Classification (NCBI taxonomy): domain Bacteria; kingdom Pseudomonadati; phylum Verrucomicrobiota; class Verrucomicrobiia; species Verrucomicrobiia bacterium. The sequence continues at coordinate 41,897 of DASPIL010000091.1, forward strand.
GCGCTGCACCTTCCAGGATTGACCAACCTTGCTGGGGCTGACTGCGGGAACCTTTTAGTCCAGGCGCTCGATGACGGCTGGATTGTCCTTTCGAGTGTCGTGTCCCTCGCCGAAGGCATGGCCGCCTTCCTGGCTGAGGGAACGAATAGCCGGGTAGACTTATCATCCCTCCAGAACGCCGCCGGGGTTCTGGACAACGTGGCTTTCGAGGCACGCAACGGGGGGACCATGTCGATTCCGCAAATGCACGGCGGGAAAACAGTGACTGTTGCAATCCGCTCGGGAGGAATGTTGCCAGTCGGCCAGCTGGCGGAGTTGGAGGGATTTACAGTCGTGGGCACAAACCTCAATTTCACATCGCTGACCAACCTGGGGCACGGGAGCATCAGCGTGACCAGCAATGCAGTGGTCACAGCGACGAACCTCGTCAGACACAACGGCGCGCTCGATTGCTACACAGGATTGTGGCACGTCAGTGGTCCAGGCAGCGTCCTCGACTTCTCGAGCTTGACCAACCTCGTTGGCGCGGATTGCGGCAGCCGCGAACTTCGCGCCAGCAGCGGCGCAACATTCCGGCTGACAGGGTTGCGGGCGATTTCCGAAGGGACACTGAAGTTCAGTGCACACGGTTCGGGCAGCCTGATCGATCTTGCCAACCTGAATCGTTCCGATGCGACCCAACGGATCGTGGCCCTGGAAGCCTTGGATTCCGGAACCATTCAGATGCCTCTTTACACTGGCACCCCACGCACGTTCTTGATTCTGGAGAACAACGGGAACATTCCGACCGAAAACATGCGCGAGCTCAGCGGATTTCAGGTCAGCGGGATGAATGTACATTTTGCTGCGCTGACGAACGTATTGCACGGGCATATCACCGTCGCCAATGGCGCGATCGTCACCCTTCCTCTGCTTGTGAGGCACGATCACAGCGGCACATGCGTTTCCACAGTGTGGGAGGTCCGGGACGCGGGATCATCTCTGGATCTGTCGAGCCTCACATACCTCTCCGGCCCTTCATGCGGGTCGCTGATAGTGAACGCGGAGAACGGCGGGCGCGCTGTGTTGAACTCGGTGCAGACGGTGGCAAACGGGACGCTGACCTTCTCGGCAGCGGGAAACGGCAGCGCGATCGAGTTGCCTCTTCTCGCGAATGTGCACGGCGGCAGGGTGGTCTCGCTGATCGCAGCTGACTCCGGGGAAATCATTGTTCCGCTGCTGGAGGGAAACACCAATGTGTTTGTTTCAGTCAATGACGACGGAATCCTTCCCATAGCGCAGTTTGCGCGGCTGCATGGATTCAGTGTCAATGGAATGAACGTCGTGTTTGGCGCCCTGACCAATCTTGCGTCGGGGAGCGTCATCGTCAGTGGCGGAGGTGTGGCCACAGCCCCGCATCTGGTTTCGCATGTAGACCCCGCGTTCTGCGGACTCTCCTCATGGCAGGCGACCGGCCCCGGCAGCGTCCTCGACTTCTCAAGCCTGACAAATCTGGTTGGACCGCAATGCGGCGCTTTGTCGATCCAGGCGAAAGCTGGCGGAAACGTGCGCATGGGCGGGTTGTCGCGCCTGGGCGAAGGAGGCGCTGCTTTCCTCTCGGACGGGCTTGGGAGCGCGCTCGATCTTTCAGGGTTGCGAAACTCCGACGCCGTGAGTCACAACATTTCGTTCGAAGCCCGGAACAATGGGTCGGTCGAGCTGCCGGAATTCGAGGGAGGCGAGACAGTGACCTTGGTCATTCGTTCGGGCGGTTCGTTCGACACGACCCACTTGAAGTTGCTGAGAAGCCTCACGGTCAGCGGAACATCCCTCAGCCTTGCCGGACTCACGAACCTTTTCGCAGGTAATTTGATCGTTGAGCAAGGCGCGGTGTTGTCGCTGCCGGGTGTTTTCAATCACGACCAGTCGACGGGATGCCCACTGAACGCATGGTCAGTCACGGGCTCGGGCAGTGTCCTGGAGCTGCTGTCGCTCACGAATCTCGTGGGCAGCGGATGCGGAAGCCTGGTAATTTCAGCCACGGCGGGAGGGTTGGTGAACATCAGCAATCTTGTCACAGTTGCCGACGGGACGGTGGCGTTCGTGGTCGACGGAATCAACAGCACAATTAACCTGTCGTCGCTGCGAGAGTCACGCGCTGATGAGAATGTCGTTTCGTTTGAAGCGCGGAACGCCGGCGAAATTGCAATGCCGAGCATGCTTGGCGGTTCGAGCGTGTGGATCACGATCAAGACCAACGGAGTAATTCCGACGAGCCGGTTATCGACGTTGCGCAGCGTGACTGCGATCGGAGCCAATATTTTCCTCGATGGATTGACCAACATCGATCGTGGAACGTTCACGGTTTTGGACGGTGGCACCGTGACTGCACCATCGTTGCGCGAGTATGTCAAAGGGGATTGGTGTGACAGCACGACCTGGCTGGCACGCGGTCCCGGGAGCCTTCTTAGTCTTCCACAGCTGCAACGCATGGATGGCGGTAACTGCGTTCCGCTGGAGATTGTGGCAACCAACGGCGGGCAGGTGCTGTTAAACGCTCTTACAAATGGGACTGCGTGGCTCACCATGGCATCATCGGGCGCGGGCAGCATCATCGCGCTGCCGTCGCTTTTGAATCTGATTCACACAGCTAGCGCATCGAGGCTGACGGCAACCAATGGCGGCGGGCTGGCGTTGCCCGCAGGACCGGCCTTCTTCTCGGGTGTGAGCCTGGAAATTGCCGGAGGGACTCCAGGTTTGCCATTGACCCGCATCGCGGCAACGAATCTGGTGATGCGGGGAGTGCCGTGGCGCAGTTATTGGATCGAATATCGAAATCCCGAAGCGCCCCAAATTCCGTGGGCGTTTTACGGCCGCGTGCCGCTGACCAATGACTTTCAAGTGATCGCACCTCCTGCCACCGGCAGCGTGGAATATCGCGCCTGGGAGTTTGTGGCCGAACCGGCGTTGCTGGACTTGCACATCCGACAAGCGACCAATGTGCAGTTGACGCTTTACGCGCCGAGTGGGTCCATACGCCATTTGCTGGCGAACACGAATCTGTTGTCGGCACCGTGGCAGGCGTTCGACACAGTTGTCATGACGAACACATTTCGCATCCTGCAGCCGAGGCCCTCAAACGGCAAAAGCGAGTTCTTTCGAGCGGAGCCTTAGCGCATCCGATTTTGAATTTCCTAGCGATCATCACTTCCGTAGCCCTCCTGCTTTTCAGTTCCCGTTCCGGAAGGGAAGATTGCCGCCGTCGCCATCCGTGATCAACGTGGCTGTGCGTTCAACCCCAAGCTCATCCATCCGCGCGGCAGGGTTGCCCCGTGAAAGTTCATCGCGAAGCCGTACTTTCCGCTGTCCTGAAGAATATCGTGATAATACTCCCATTCCATCTCCGCCGCGTAATCGATGAACCGTTTTGGACGGAGGATTGGCTGAATGTTTTGAAGTGCAACCTGCGAACGTCACGAGCGCGATGAGCGTGACACACGGAAGCAGTTGCCTGGCGTGATTGATGAAATGGTGTGCCTGGCTGTTCTTGGCTGCGGGCGAGCGGCAGACTTCAGGTGCAGAGCTCTGAACAATCAAAAACGTGAAGCGGTTGAGATCCCACGGAGGTGCGGTTCGCTGCAGGGAACGTCGCGTCATCAGGTTGCAGATTGTTGGTCAGCGGGGCGGTAGAAGTCTGCGGGGAAACCGTCCTGTTTGCATGCAATCAGCGTGAGCGGGCGGCCGTGCTTCAGGTTTACCTGTGAAAAGACCTCCCGGGGGTTGCCATCGTCGAACTCGCCCGTCCTGACTTCTGAGGAGCCGCCTCCCATCATCCAGAGCACATACAGTAGCGCACCATCCATTTCGTCATGAACGATCACCAATGATTCCATCAGGCCTTCAGCAAGCTCGGGGTAACGATCCTTGAACCAGGCGTAGAGCCAGGTTTCCCGAACGGCCAAACACATTTCGCTCAGTCTTTCCTCCTCGGCGACTGCATCGGCAATGCGGAGCTGGGTCTGGACTTCGTCCCTGTTCCAACCTCCGCGTTCCATGCGCCAAAGCTGGACTTTGCGAAAGTCTGCAGCGAGCGTCGCGGCGGCTTCTGCCCCCGTTATCTTCGAATGTCCCGGCGGCCTGGATGAATCGAAGATGGCGACGAGTTCAGCGACGCTTCGGCCCGGCTCATATCGGTAAGTAATCCACGGGGCAGGGGTGAGTCCTGGGACGGCAGCGGTATCGCGGACGTTAAAACCGCGGCCGTCGGGATAACGCGCCCCAATCTCGGTCGTAAGATCCTTGCCGCTGCTGATGGAGGCGGTCGTGCCATTTTCTGAATGCCCGAAAAGGAAGAGCTGGAACCCGGGTATGTTCTCAAAGGCATAGATGCCCTCCAGACGGTAACCCGCAGCTTCAAGCGCGTTCCGTTGACGTTCCACATCCGGGTGCTGCACAGCCTCCATTGGGACGCGCCGCGTTGAAGTCTGCACGGCAGGCGCCAATTTGCGCTTGGCAACAAGGTGAGTGCGAAACTCTTCGACTTCCTTCTTTAAACGAGCGGTCTGCTCTTCCATCAGCTGCTTCATTGCAGAACGTAACGCTCTTTTCTCCGAGTTTCCTTTTGCGAGGTTATCCTTCGTATGTGCAAGAATCTGCGAGAGCGCATCGCTGGCGGGATCATCTGAATACGATTCTTCAAGTTGCGATTCCCCGGCCGTGTCATCCGTCTCGGCGATATCCGGGGCCGCTGCAATCGCGTTCAGTTCGTTGTCCGGCAATTCATTGTACCCACCTAGGATCGTCAAACCGGCCTGCACCGTACGCTTCTTGGGCGCCAGCGGGTCTCCGTTCGTCTCAAGCTCCCAGCAGCAGTGAAGCGCATAGGCTTGCAACGGGGTGAGATCTGCTGTCGTTTCGCCAAAGAGCGCGAATGTGACCGAACCAACCATCCCAAGGCCTATGTCGTCTGCCTCGCGCTCGTCCGTCCTGGGATACTCATAGCGCAACAGCCAAAGCTGGCGGCGATCCTGCGTGGGCGGCCAGTAAAGCTCGCGCGTGTCGACTATGCTGATCCGCGCGGGCGGTTCGCCGAACTCACTGGGATGCGACAGCCATGCAACCATCGTTGCCATCGCCTGGAAATTGGGATCGGCAGCCTCGGCCGGAATTGCGTCCTCGCGGCCGAGCTCCTCGAGCAGCTGGACGGCAGCCGACGAAGTGTTCACATGGACGGCAAAGCGGGCGAGGTTTCGAATGCCGCGTTCCATGCCCATCTTCGCGGCCGCCCACGCAGCTTCAACTGACACGCCTGGATCCGGATGGTCCATCGCCAGTTCAAGCAATTCGTTTCGTGCCGGATGGGTCATGAACGGCAACGCAGCGGTTGCACTGTGCGCGTAACTGAAGTGTTCGGGGTTCAAATCCCGCAGCCATCCGCGGAGCATCTCAATTCCCGAAGGAGAGTCGTAAGGATGCTCGATGTCGCCACCGTCCAACGCGCATTGGTTGGCTGCATCCAACAAGGTGACAGCCGCGAACCCTGAAGGCAGCGAGAGTTTGAATGCCGAGAAGAACCGCCTGCAATGCGGGTGCTCGTTGTTAAAGCCGCCGATGATTGACGACCACATGTATGCCTCGGAAGCAAAACCAGATTGGGCGACTGCAATGATGCGGTCAGTGCCGTCTTCTGTCGCAAACTGCGTCAGGAGCTTTAGAAGAAACAGTCGATCGCTGATGGCGGTGGGCGCGTCGTCCATGAGGCAGGGTTCCAATTCCAACAGCAGCGGAACTCCGTCGTCGCGAAAGACTTGAAAGACTTCTTGGGCAGGTTCTTCGGGCTGGAAGGCGCGAAGGAGGCGGGCCGCGCGGCTGGGGCTGGCCAGAGTCTCTTTGAAAACGCGGCAGAATTCCTCGGCTTCTTCGCGTGTGGTGATCTCAACTTCCGGTTGATCGAACCGGGAGAACTTGCCCTGCGCAAAGAATTTCTCCACGGCCTCGCGTATTTCGCTCTTCATGGAATCTCACTTTCAGCTTGGATGAATAAGTGCCTTGACGTCGGTTGGCCTCCAGCTTTTCTGCAGGCTTCGAACGTTTCAAGTGCTTTTTCTCCGCAAGACGAGGTGGGTGCGTTCGGACCGGGATCTTCAGGTCGCTTCAATGAGAGCACGGAATCGTGTGAAATGATTGACCTGCGCGTTCGCGCACGCTGAAGCGGCCGTAAACGCCGAGGTCCTCCCGCGTAAGCCCCGGCTAACGGTGCCGATCAATAGTCGCGTAAGGCTCGACCGATCGGCGGATGACCGCGGGCACAGAACACCTGCGTGGGGCGAGGCATTCTGCTGTCCTGCAGATGGGTCAACGTGCTGGCGTTGTCTACATCCTGCCGGCGCGAAGCCGGCGATACAGCCTGTCCTCCGTAGCAGCCACTGCGGAGGGCCGGACAGGTTGGAAACGTGTAGAGCTAAGAGTTGAATTACTTCAGACGATCAAACGTTTTCTGCAGGATCTGCCAATCTTTCATGCCCTTGACCTTCTCCATTGCAGACTTGCCGATCTCCGCTTCCTTCGCGTTCTTGGTCGGCTTGGATGCCTTGTAGAAAATGCCGAAGTATCCGGGGAACGGTTCGTTGGCGAGCTTGTACGCCGCGAGCTCATCCGTCACGTCGTGGTCCTTGGGAACTTCGTTGAACACGCCGCCCTTGCGCGGATTCGAGGCGTCAAAGGCGCCTTCGTAAAACTCCACGCATTCGCTGAGACATTCGATGAAGCTGAAACCGTCGTGATCCATCGCGGCCTCCATCATCTGCAGCACATGGTTTGGGTTCGTGTGCGTCGTGCGTGCGACGAAACTGGCCCCTGCTGAAATCGCCTGCTTCATGGGATTGATGGGATAATCAATTGCGCCCCATTGATCGGTCTTGCTTTTGAATCCGAGCGGCGACGTCGGGGAAGTCTGCTTCTTCGTCAGGCCGTAGACCCAATTGTCCATGACCACGTAGGTGAGCTTCACGTTCTTGCGCGCGGTGTGGTTGAAATGGTTGCCGCCAATGGAAAACGCGTCGCCATCACCGCCGAACACAAACACGTGCAGGTCGGGACGGGAGAGCGAAACTCCGGTTGCGAATGGCAGGGCGCGGCCGTGAATGTAATGAACGCCGTGCGCCTGGACGAAGTAGGGAAAGCGGCTGGAGCAGCCGATGCCGGCAACCGTCGTGATCTTCTCGTGCCAGAGCTTCCGCTTTTCGATCAGCTTGAAATACAGCGCCAGCACGGAGAAATCTCCGCAACCGGGGCACCACGTGGGATGATCCGCTGCAATTTCCTTCTTGGTCAGGCCTTTGCGTTCTGCGTCGGGAGGAACTGTAATGACGGTGGTAAGAGCGGGGGAATCGGTCAGGGAACTCATGTTGGTAATGCGTTGAGAATCGTTCGAAAGTTTCAAGCCGTCACGGGCTGGCCGTTTGAGGCGAGTCTTGCCTGCACGGCTGCAAGGATTTCCTTAACCTTCCATGTCAGGCCGTCTGTCTTGTTGATGCCGCGAATGGCAGGATTGCAAAAGCGCGCGCGGAGGACCGACGCGAGCTGCCCGCCCTGATTGTAAATGCCTTCGTCGTTCATCTCGACGACAAAAACGTGATTGAATCCTGAGAAAATATTCTCCAATCCGTGCGGCAAAGGGCTGATGGCCCGCAGGTGAATCGAGGAAATGCTGTCGCCAGCGGCGCGGGCGCGATCCACAGCTTCCTTGATGGGACCTTGCGTTGAACCCCATCCGACGAGCAGAACATTGCCTTCGCTCGGCCCGTAAATGCGCGGCGCGGGAAGCGTTTCCGCGAGGGCCTGGAGTTTCTTGCGCCGCTTGATCGTCATCTGCTGGTGCAGTTTCGGCGATCCGGTCGGGTGTCCCATTTCGTCATGTTCAAGTCCTGTCGCAACAGGATACTTGCCGCTGAGAATGCGGGTCCCGGGAACCACGCGTTGAACGACGCCCGTGGGGGTCGACAGATCGTAAGGTTTGTAGTCTTGAACCGGCGTCAGGTCGGGACTGATGTCCTGGCAAACCTTCTCAAGGTCAGGTTCATCAAACGCTTCGATTCGGGTCGCGATCGCCTGGTCGCTAAGGATGTAAACCGGAACATTGTAGGTGCGCGCGATGTTTACCGCTTCAATCGCCGTATAAAAACAATCTTCAACATTCGCAGGCGCTATCACAACACGGGGAGAATCTCCGTGGGCGCCATAGAGTGCGATGTTAAGATCCGATTGTTCAACATTCGTGGGCATGCCCGTCGACGGGCCTCCGCGTTGAATGTCGATCACGATGACCGGAACTTCCGCCATCCCAGCCCAACCCGCAGCTTCGGCCTTCAGCGCGATGCCGGGGCCGCTGGATCCTGTGACTGCGACGCGCCCGGCATAGCCAGCTCCAATCGCCATCGAAATCGACGCAATTTCATCTTCGCATTGAATGAAGGCCCCGCCGTATTTGGGAAGCTCTCGCCGCAGCAATTCCATGATATCCGACCAGGGTGTAATGGGATACCCCGCGCCGAAACGCACTCCCGCCGCGATCAATCCATAGGCCATCGCTTCGTTGCCGTTCATGACCACCTGATGACGCTCCTTTTTGGTGCTGTCAACAAACCGGAATGTATCAATGACGTTGCCGATGGAATAACTGTAGCCAGCTTGAAACGCTGACAGCGCGTTCTTCACGATGCTGTCGTCCTTTCCGCCGAAGCGTTCGTGAATCAGCTTTTCCAGCTTCGCCACGTTGAGATCAAACATGCGTGCGATCAAGCCAAGCGCGTAAATGTTCTTGCCCTTGTCCTTCGCGGTGCCGCCGATAGACTCAATTGTCAGCGTGGAAATCGGAATGCCGACGTGATGATAATCATCCTTCCATTCCGGCTTGGGCTCCACGTGGTCGGCATCATAGAGCACGATGCCCTTCTTCTTGAGCGAGTTGATATGACCTTCATAGGAGTGCTGATAAAAGGCCAGCAGGACATCGGCATCATCGCCAGCGCTGAGGACCTCGCCCGATCCAATGCGCACCTGGAATATGGATGGACCACCCGAAATGGTGGACGGAATGGTCATGAACGTCATGACTTCCTGTTCGCTGCGGCCGGCAAGGCGCGCGAGAAAACCGCCGATTGCTTGAATTCCATCCTGGGAATTCCCGGCTATACGGATGACTGCTTCGGAGATGTTCGAAATTTTGGGAGCGCTGCCTGCGGACGAGGCAGCGGTGGACGTATCGCTCATGAAAATAGTTAGTTCTATTCGACGTTGTGCCCTCGGCGCACCTGAAGAATTGCAACGGGCGGCACCGACGCCCTGAAACACTAACACCCCACCCTGACGTGTCAAATTCTAATAATATTCGAATGTGCCTGCATATCAGAGACTTACGTATGATGGCCCAGATCGGAACCAAGGTCGCGAAACATTCGCATTAGTTCATCTGCTTTGCGGTCACGGGTGAATCATCGGGGGTTTTCGCCCCAGCCCGCTGCAGACACTCTCTAAGGACCTCCGTGGTGCCGCAGGCATGAGGAAGGTCGCTGATCAGTCCGCCGTGCTGCTGCAGTTGGTGTTTTACGCTGGGGATCGCGTTCCTTGGTCCGCCGAGCCATCGGGCGAAACGGGGATTGAGCATTGGCAGATCGTTCAAGTGATCCCCCGCGGCAAACACCGACTCGGCGCCAATCCCAAGCCGGCGGCTGAGCTCGGCCAGAGCGGTTCCCTTGTTGAACGCAGCGTGGCTGAAGCGGACGTAAACGTCGTTGCGAACAGGAACGAGATTGGGAATTGAACGGCAGTAGGTTTCGAGAAATGCGTTAATGACGTCCGCGTCCTTGTTGTTCCCGGCTATCAGGCAAAACGGCGAATAAGGATCCGAGTAAACGGTTGCCTGAAATCGGGCGTTGATCCAATCGGCTATGCGCGGAACGTCTTCTCGAACGCGCACGAACAATTCCTCGTGAGCGCGGGTGCACGCTGAATTCCACTCCTCCAGCCCCGCGTATCGAACCCCGTCATGCACCTGGATTTCGCGTTCAACGAGGACGAGATAATCGGGCTGGATGGTTACCTTCGCCCGCGCCAGCGTTTCCATAAGGCTCGACATGTCCCGACCCGTATTGATTACCCACTTGGCGCCATCGGCTTGCAACTCGGCGATCAGTTCCTGGAACTCGCGCGCGATCGGCGGGTTCTCAAATTCGGCAAAGATGGTTCCGTCGAAGTCGGTTGAGATGAGCTGGATGGGCGGAGGCATTGTTATTGTAAATCGTATTCGATATCATTTCGCGCGGTCTTCCCCGGCGTCGCGTTATCCTAAACCCGTTTGGGTCTGGGGCGCAAATGTCGGGGCGCGAGATTCGGGTATGCCTCGGCCCTTGCTCCAGTGCCTGCGCGTGCGCTATTGTGGCCGCGATGTCCCTGCAGGAACGTTTCGACGACGCGATGTACGACTTCAGCACGGGCGATTACGACCGGGCCATTGAAAAGTTGCGGAGCGTGCTCGCCGATGAGCCGCTTCACTTCGACGCGCAACTCGGGCTCGGAATGGCTTACTATCGCAAGGGCGATTATCAAACGGCCATCGCTGAAGGCCTGAAAGCGCTGAACCTGCGACCGCAGGAGCAACTCGTCCACACCAACCTTTCGCTGTTCTACATGAAGGCTGGAGACAAGGCCACTGCCGAGCATCACGGTCTTCAAGCCCGCATCGCCTCGTGGAAATCAGACAAGTCGAAGCCCGGTGAAAAGGCGGGTGGGGATCCTGACTTGGAGCTCGCAAAGCCTCCTGCCCCAGCCGTTCCGCCGCCCACGCAATTTCCTGACATGCCGTGGAAGAAGAAGTAGGTTCGTTTAAACACTGATATGAAATCGAGCTACGAACTGGCGATGGAACGCCTGAGCAAGACGGCGCCGACTGTTAAATTGACGGCAGAGAAAAAAGCCCAACTCGCTGACCTGGATTCACGTTATGCAGCGAAGATCGCTGAACGCGAGATCGCCGCAAAAGGCGAGATGGATCGCGCGGCAGGCGCCGGAGACTTTGCGAAGTATGATGAACTGCAGCAGCAGCTGGGGCGCGAACGCAAGGCGCTGCAAACCGAGCTCGAGGAAAAGAAGGAGCAAGTTCGCTCAGGAAAGTGACGGAGTTCTGCTGAAGGCGTCCGCCGGTCAGACTTTTTTCAGCCCGCGTTGATAAAGGTCGAAAAAGTACAGTCCGACCACCACAAGCGGGTGCGCAATCTTGCCCGTCGCAACCAGCGCGGGAAGGTCCTGCACGGGGACCAGGCGCGTCACGAGGTCCTCGCCGTGGTCAAACTCCACGGGATGCACACAGCGGCAGTTCTCGATGAGGATCGTGTAACACGTGTTGCTCATGATTGCCGGATTGGCGTAAGTCTGGCCGAGAATCCGCGGCGTGCCGCCTTCAAATCCCGTTTCCTCCCGCAATTCGCGCGCGCCCGTCACCTCAGGCCGCAAGTCCTTGGCGTCCATTAATCCTCCCGGGATTTCCAACTCTACCGTGTTCGAGCCATGGCGATATTGCTCGACCATGACGAGTTGCTGGTCGGGAGTGACGGCCACAATGTTGACCCAGTGAACGGAATCGATGATGTAGAAGTCGTGTTCTTTGCCCGTTCGCGGCGAGACCTTGGTTTCCGAGCGAATCGTGAAGATCCGGAAGTCGCCCACATCCCGTGAGCGCACTTTTTCCCAGGGTTTGATCTGTGGATGATTCACGCTTCAGCTCAGATTCCGCGTTCCTTGGCGGCCCAACCCTGGCGCATCAAGGTCAGCAGATGGGTCAATGCTTCCTCATACGTGCGGCCTTTTTCTGCGGCCAGCTGACGAGCCCGCTTGTCGAGTTGGGATGCCATCTCGGGCGCCTTATCCTGCGGACAGCCGAGCGCAACCAGGACAGAACCGAGATCCTCGGCGTTCACAACAGCATCCATGTTCGCGGCGGAGCCACCCAATTATTTGGCCTGATCTGCGGGGACAATTTTCACTGATTCAATGCCCATCCGCTTTGTTGGCCGGTCGCCCGGAGCTGTTTGCGTCGTGGCAATTTTCTCGAGCACATCGTCGCCCTTGACCAATTTTCCGAACGCCGTGTATTGGCGATCCAGAAAACGAGCATCAGCGTGGCAGATAAAGAATTGCGATCCGGCTGAATCAGGATCGCTGGAGCGCGCCATGGAAAGCACGCCGCGCACATGCGGCTTGGTGTTGAACTCCGCCTTGATCTGATACCCGGGTCCGCCAGTGCCCCAGCGGGACCGCGCGGATTCATCCTTGGTCAGCGGATCGCCGCCCTGGATCATGAAACCCTTGATCACGCGATGAAAACAGGTGCCGTCGTAAAAACCCTGGTTTGCAAGCTTCTTGAAATTTTCCACATGGCCAGGCGCCACATCGGACCAGAACTCTACAACCATTTCGCCTTCGGACGTTTTGATGATCGCTACTTCGCTGTTATTCGGGTTGTTCATATTTGAAGTCAATTCAGGGCACGATGGTGGCGGACTTGATGTAATCCAGGTTTGGAAAATCCTTTTTCAGGTAGGCGTTGCCTTCCGCCTGAATTCGTCCCTGCGACGGGCCGCGGCCCTGAGGGGCGCCTTCCCCGTATTCGCCGTTGATTTTATCCACCACGTCCATTCCTTCGATCACGGTTCCAAACGGCGAAAAGCCCATGTCATCGAGGCGCGTGTTGTCGACGTAATTGATAAAGAGTTGCGTCGTTCGCGTATTGGGTCCTGCCATGGCAAAACTCACTGTGCCGCGCTTGTTGGAGCCCTTGACGGGATCATCCTGGATCCGCGCTGAACGCCACGCGGCCGAAACCTTGGGGTCGCCATGCATTCCGAACTGGCACATGAAACCCTTGATGACGCGGAAGAATTGGACGTCGGTGAAGTAGCCTGAGCGCACAAGATTGTAAAAGCGGTCGGCGCCATTTGGGGAGAGCGCCCGCGTGACTTCGACGACAAACACTCCCTCGCTGGTGTCGAATTTCGCCTTGAAGCTTTCGGGCGCCTTTTCCTTTAGCCGTTCAGGGCTGGCAAATGAGGAGTCGGAACCTGCCGACTGTTGCGTCGATTGGGCAGGAATATTGGCGGCAGCCGTATTGGTGTCCTCAGCGGCGGACAGCCCGGCGATGCCGGACAACAGCGCTGCGGCGCACAGCAAAGCATAGGATTTCATAGGCGGCGCAATCTTCCATGCCGGGACTTCAAAGTCACGCGGGAAAGTTTTTCGTTTCTAGACACTGCTTTCTGCGGCATTGTTACTGCATGGGTAAGCGACGTGAGGCGCGCGAACGCGCCGTTCAGTTTCTGTTTCAGCACGACCTCAATCCGCCGGACGATCTCGAGGCCGCGCTGACGCAGTTCTGGGATTCGCAGCGTGCGGCGGCGATCGCGGAGGACAAGGGGAGTGCACGATGGGGTGAACACCAGGAATTGCCTCCGCCCACCGCGGATGAGGCGGCGATGCGCCTTTTTGCCGAGCCCTTGATTCGCGGCGCGATCCAGAACCGCGAAGCCGTGGACGCGCAGATCAAGAAGTATGCGAAGAACTGGGATCTGCACCGCATCGCAGCGGTCGATCGCAATATCCTTCGGCTGGCCATTTACGAGATGCTGTATCGCGAAGACATTCCCCCCATTGTGAGCATCAATGAGGCGGTGGATATTGCGAAGAAGTTCTCCACCCAGGACAGCGGGAAATTCGTGAACGGGATCCTGGACAAGATAAAGGGCGAATTGATGCGGCCGGCGCGAATCGTCGAATAATGCTGCCATGAAGCCGATGCGTTTTTGCAATGTTTGCTGACCTTCATCTTCATACAAATTTTTCGGACGGCACCTACACGCCCGAGGAGCTGATCGCGCAGGCGGCGCGGCATGGGTTTGCCGCGATAGCATTGACGGATCACGACACGACAGAAGGTTGCGCGCGGGCTCAGGCTGCGTGTCGTGCTGCGGGCATTGAGTTCATCATCGGGTCGGAACTGACGGCCGAGCAGGACGGAAATGAGGTGCATATCCTGGGTTATTTCCTGGATGCCACAAACCCCGTCCTGATTGCAGAGTTGACGCGTTTTCAATCCGTTCGCCAGGAACGCATTCGCGAAATGGCTGCTCGTCTGAATCGCTTGAATGTTCCGCTGGAGGCTGAAGCTGTGTTCCGGCTCGCGAACTGCCGTTCACCCGGACGCCCGCACGTCGCGCGCGCGTTGGTGGAGGGCGGATTCTGCGATTCCCTCGATGAGGCGTTCGAACGGTTTTTGAAGAAGGGACGTCCGGGATGGGTTCCCAAAGCCAAGATGGATGCGCTCACTGCCATTGCGTTGATTCATCAGGCGGGTGGATTGGCAGTCATGGCGCATCCCGGTCTGAATCGCACGGATCAGGTCATCCCTGAGTTGGTGGAATCGGGCCTTGATGGACTGGAGTGCTATCACACAAAGCATCCAGCCCCGACGGCGGAGCATTACCTGCGGATGGCAATGCGATTCAATCTGCTGGTGACGGGCGGTTCCGACTGCCACGGCTTGAGCAAGGGCAAGCCGCTGATTGGAACCGTGAAGCTCCCGATGGAACGGGTTGAAAGGCTGCAGGCTGCGGCTGCTGCGCGACGGTCCGGGGGGCCGGCCGTTTCCCTTTAGTTTCCGCTCTGATCTTTCATGGGACTCTTCGACAAACTTAAAGCGGGCCTGCAGAAGACGCAGAACAAGCTCGTTCACGAAATCAAACGCATCGTCACGCGCTCGCCGCGGATGACGGGCGAATCATTGGAAGAATTGGAAGCAGCCCTGATCGCGGGGGATCTCGGAATGGCCGTCACCACCCAGATCGTTCAGGCGGTTCGCCGCGCCTACGAAACTCAGGGGGGCTCGGGACTCGACGTTTTTGCGATCGCGCAGCAGGAGATTGAACGAAACCTTTCGGGGCAGAATCCCGCGCTCAAGGAAAATCCAAACGAACTGACGGTTGTTTCCGTGGTGGGAGTCAACGGCACAGGCAAGACAACCACCTCCGCGAAGCTTGCCCACTACGTTCAGTCGCAAAACAAGCCTGCCGTTCTCGCCGCATGCGACACGTTCCGTGCAGCAGCCATTGAACAACTGAAACTTTGGGGACAACGCTTGAACGTGGAAGTCGTCGCGGGCGCTTACGGAGCGGATCCTGCGGCGATTGCGCATGACGGAGTAACGGCCGCTCACGCGCGAAATGCGCGATATCTGTTCGTCGATACGGCAGGCCGATTGCACACCAAGCACAATCTCATGCAGGAGCTGCAGAAGCTTCACCGCGTCATGGGCAAGCAACTCGCCGGTGCTCCGCACGAGGTGCTGCTGGTGCTGGATGCAACGACTGGGATGAATGCCCTTAACCAGGCGCGGGAGTTCAATAAGGCGGTTCCGCTCACAGGGCTTGTGGTGACGAAGCTCGACGGCACCAGCAAGGGGGGCATGGTGGTCGCCATCCAGAAGGAATTGAATCTTCCAATCAAGTTTATTGGCGTCGGGGAACAGGCCGACGACCTCCAGCCATTCGATGCGCGGCGGTTTGCCGAGGCGCTTTTCACGCAGCCCGTCTGAAGCCATGAACGCGATTCCGTGGATGCAACTTGCATTACGGCTGGCGAAACGCGGTTTTGGAAAGACATCGCCCAATCCAATGGTGGGCGCTGTTTTGGTGAAAGCGGGCAAATCCATTGGGCAGGGATATCATCATCGGGCGGGCAAACCCCACGCGGAAATCGAGGCATTGCGCGATGCCGCCCGCCGCGGACATTCGCCTCACGGCGCCACACTTTTTGTCACCTTGGAACCGTGTTGCACCCAGGGCCGGACCCCGCCATGCACGGAGGCCCTAATCGATGCAGGGATCCGGTCGGTGGTCGTTGGTGCCACGGATCCAAATCCAAAACATCGAGGTGAAGGTTTTTCCATTCTCCGGCAGGCCGGCATCCGCGTGGAATCAGGTGTCTTGGCGGAACAATGTTCGCAGCTGAACGAGGCATTCAATCATTGGATCATCGCACGAACACCTTTCGTCACGGTCAAGGCCGCCATGACGCTCGACGGCAAGATTGCGACCGCCGCGGGCGAGTCAAAATGGATCACAGGCGACAAGGCGCGGCGGAAAGCAATGCGGTTGCGATTGGGCAGCGATGCAGTTCTCGTTGGCGTAAACACAATCCTGGCGGACGACCCGGCGTTGACATTGAGATCCGTCAGTGGCTTCGGAAACAAACGATTGCGGCGAATCATTCTCGATTCGGGCGGGAGGATTCCGCCTCTTGCACGTGTCCTCGGCGATGAACACGCTGAACTGACAACGGTGGTCGTCACTACCGCGACGGCTTCGAAAAGAGTAAAGGCGCTTTCGGAGCGCGTGCAGGTTTGGGTTTCCCCGGAAGCCGCCAGCAAGGACGGACAACGGCCGGATCTGCGGTGGCTTTTGCAGAAGCTTGGATCCGAGGGCGTGACGAGCGTTCTGGTTGAGGGTGGCGGTGAGGTGAATGCCAGCTTTCTATTGGGTGGATTTGCGCATCGCGTCGCATTTTTTTACGCTCCGAAAATCATCGGAGGTCGTAAGGCCCGACGTGGGGTTGCGGGGATGGGAGCCTCGGACTGGGGGGAGATTCCGCGAATTACCGGAATCGGATGGAAGACGCTGGGTCCGGATCTGTTGATGACAGGGGCGCTGGACTATTCGCAGGCGCCGCGGCGGAAGAACCCGTGACACGTCAAAGGACGTTTCGACATTGGCAAATCCCGTCTCGACGATCCCTCAAGCCACTTCTACGTTTCGCTCATGTTCACTGGAATCGTCGCTGAAGCAGGCAAAGTTGAACGGATCACTCCCCTGGCAAACTCGATTCGTCTCGTCGTTGCCGCAGCGCTCACCGCGCGAGGCCTCAAGGTGGGCGACAGCCTTGCGGTAAATGGATGCTGTCTCACCACGGTGAAAATCGCCGGGGGCCGCGGCAGATCGAAGCACGTCCACTTCGACCTGCTCGAGGAAACTTGGAAGCGCACGAACCTTCAATTGATGGCGACGGGCTCGCTCGTGAACCTCGAGCGTCCGCTCGCCGCTGGCAATGAGTTTGGCGGGCACTTCGTGACGGGCCACATCGACGGAGTCGGAAAAATCACAAGGTGGGAACGCTCGGGGAAGGATCACGTGCTGGACATTGCGGCGGCGCCCGATGTCATGCGGTACGTTGTCTTCAAAGGTTCGATAGCCGTCGACGGCATCAGCCTCACCGTTGCCGAAGCGAAACGAAACAGTTTTCGGATCTGGATCATTCCGCATACCTACGAAGTGACGGCGTTAAGCGACCGAAAGGTTGGCGACGCTGTGAACCTGGAAGCGGATCTTCTTGGAAAATACGTCGAGAAGTTTATCTCTGCGCGCAAGAATCCTCGCGATTCCTAGCACCCACGGGGGACGGCGGATGATTCACCGTCCCATTCCGTCGCGAGGTGTTGTGACCATGGATGAGGGCGCCACCTCGCGAATTCTTCCGGCGGGAACTGTCGCGCGGCGGCCCTGCAGATCCTTGTAGACATAGACCCCGTTGCTCAGCTGCGGCCTGCCTTTCGACACGATCTGGCCTCCTCCGTTTGTGGTCATGGTGTAACGACGCGCACAGCCGGTGGCCATGAGCGACACGAGCATTAAGAAAATGATTGTTTTCATTGGAGACTCCATGCCTGTCGGATGTCCGCATGGGGACAGCCATGGCTTACCCTGATGGCCCAAGCGTTACAAGCCTTGTTCTCGGCGCGGCTATTGACGGGTTCATAAAACCAACGACCTTTGCCTGGATGACAGCAACGATTCGCCAGAAGCTCGAAGGTGTTCGAACGCCGCTCCTGGAGCTGCACAAGGCGTTAGTGGATTCAGAGCGGGTGAGTTACGAGGAGATCGTCGGCCAGATCCGTTCGCCCAATCACTTTCTACAGCTCCTGACCACCGATCCCTGGTTTGCATGGCTGCATCCGCTTTCCCAGTTGATCGTTTCCATCGATGAAGCGCTCGATCGCAAGGAGCCGCTCACGCCCGCGGAGGTCGATGCCGTGTTCACGCAGGTTCAACGGCTGCTCGTCGCATCAGAAATTGGCGAGGGATTTTCCCGTCATTATTTCGACGCGCTGCAGCGCGATCCCGGCGTGGTTCTCGCGCATGCGGCAGTCACACGGCAGTGGCGTCCCCGCACCTGATTCGACCCCTTGAAGCCGCTTTACAGAAAACCCTTGTAAATGTATAGACAAATGTGATTTGCTCGCGCCATGAAGTCCACGAGCATGGCGGCTGGCCAAGTTGAACCGGTTTCGTTCCTGCGCAGTCCGCTGCTCTTGATGGTAGCATTGGTCGCCGCAGTGGGAGGGTTCCTGTTCGGCTATGACACAGCCGTGGTGAACGGTGCGAACCAGTACATCAAACTGCATTTTGGGTTGAATCCGGCCCAGGAGGGTTTCGCGGCTGCCAGCGCAATCCTTGGATGCATTCCTGGGGCGATGTTCGCCGGTTACCTGAGCGATCGGTTTGGGCGCCGGAAGGTGCTGTTTCTCTGCGCCATTCTGTACGCGGCCTCAGGCCTTCTGTCAGCGCTTCCGCGAACCTTCACGGAATTTCTCGTCGCGAGATTTATCAGCGGACTGGGAATTGGGGCGTCGTCCATGATATGCCCGGTTTACATTGCGGAACTCGCTCCAGCAAAATGGCGCGGCCGCCTGGGTTCGCTGTTCCAGTTTGGAATCGTCAGCGGCATTTTCCTCACCCTTTTCATCAATGGGCGCATTCAGGGCGCCGGTGACGAAGCATGGAACACGCACACGGGGTGGCGGTGGATGCTTGGGGCGGAAGTTGCACCCGCGATCCTGTTGCTTGGACTGCTGGCGTTCGTCAAGGAAAGTCCCCGGTGGCTCGTGCAAATGGGACGCGAAAAGGAGGCGCGCGACATTCTGGAACCGATTCACGGTGGCGTAGAGGCCGATGCGGAAATCGCTGCAACCAAGGAGGTTTTGCGGCAAAACGAAGGCAACTTCATCGAACTGCTCGCGAATTCCAGGTTTCGTCGATTGCTGCTGATCGCTGTGCTTCTCATGGCGTTTTCACAGTTCAGCGGAATCAACGCCATCATGTATTACTCGACGAAGATCTTCACCACCGCCGGTGTGGGTGTGAAGGATTCGTTCACGGCATCGGCGGTCGTCGGTTTGGTCAATTTGCTGTTCACACTGATCGCGGTTGCGTTTGTGGACAAGGCCGGGCGCCGTGCGCTGCTCCTGATCGGGCTGACCGCCCAGGTCATCGCCCTCGCAGCAGTCGGCTGGATGTTCCATGCAAACGTGCAGGGAGTGGCGTTGTTGGTTCCGATCCTCGCGTTCATCGCGGCGTTTGCGATGGCGCTTGGCCCGATCCCGTGGATCCTTTGTTCGGAAATTTTCCCGGCCCGCGTGCGCGGTCGGGCGATGTCCGTTGCTACGTTCACGATCTGGACTTCGTGTTACATCGTTGCCCAGACCTTTCCCATGCTCAACGACAGCCCGGCTGTCGGCCCGGCGCGCACGTTCTGGATCTACGCAGCATTCAGCCTTGCAGCCCTCGTCTTCGTGTTCGGAATGGTTCCGGAAACCAAGGGCAAAAGCCTTGAAGAGATCGAGGCCCGTTTCGCTGAAAAATCCCAGCCGAAATGAATTCTGCAAGGGGGCTTCACCTTGACACTTCGTCTATTTGTTTATACAAATGTGGGACATGTTGAATCTTGATCATGGCAGCCCGGTTCCGCTCCGTGCGCAGGTGGAGAAGTTGCTGCGGGACCTCGCGTTGCAGCCCCAGTACCAGAAAGGGGGATTGCTTCCGGACGAAGTGGCGCTTGCCGCGCAGCTCGGCGTCAGCAGGGGAACCGTCCGCTCGGGGATCAGCAAGCTCGTGTTCGAAGGGGTCTTGGAACGGAAGGCAGGCGTCGGCACCCGCGTGTCAAACCGTCATCTGGAATCGGGAATTAGCGCGTGGCGCAGCTTCACGCGTGAGATGGCTTCCAAGGGTATTTCGGTGGAGAATTTTCGACTCGATTTCCGCCTCGTTAAGGCCGGAGTCGATGCCGTGCGCACATTGAACCTGGACGAAGGTGCATCGCTGTGGCGCCTGGATCGCGTTCGCGGATGGGACGGAAAACCCGTCTTGCACAGCACCTCATGGTTTCATCCGCGCATCGGGCTGAAGGGCAATGAAGACACCTCGAAGCCGGTTTACGAGATGATTGAGGGTGCCACTGGCGTTCGGCCGAGTTATGCGCGCGAGGAGTTTCTGGCTGTAGGCGCGGATTCCCGCCTGGCGCGCCTGCTGGACGTCAGGCGCGGCACCCCGCTCCTGCTGCGGCGTCACATCGTATTTGACCAGGGAAACCGGCCGTTCGAATACGCCGAGGTGCATTACGTGAGTTCCCGATTCACGCTCACGCTTGAGATGCGGCGGGGTGAAGCATGACCTGTCTCGCCGTTGATTTCGGAGGAACCAGAATTAAGCTCGGCATTGTGCGCGACGGATCCGTCCTGGCGCATCGGGTGATTGCGGCGCAATCCGATCAACCTCTCGCATCGCGGCTGGAAGCCGTGGCCGCGGCGCTTGAAGCTCTTTGTCAGGAACAGGGAATCGCGACCGGGACCTGCGATGGAATTGGTTTTTCATACCCAAGCATCATTGATCGCAGGAACGCGCGGATCCTGGATCACTTCGGAAAGTTCGGCGATGCCTCCACAATCGATCTGCGGGGCTGGTCGCGTGAACGCCTGCGTCTGCCGCTTGCGATAGACAACGATGCGCGAATGGCCCTGATTGGAGAATGGCGGCACGGCGCGGGCCGGGGCTGTGACAATTGCGTGATCGTGACCCTCGGCACAGGGATTGGGGTCTCAGCAGTCATCGAAAGTCACGTGCTTCGGGGAGTGCACGGACAGGCTGGAATCCTGGGCGGCCACATCACGCTTCAGCCCGCGGGTCCGCAGTGCGTTTGCGGCAACAAGGGTTGCGCCGAAGTCGCGGCTTCCACCTCTGTCATCGGGAAGCTTGCGCGCGAACATCCTGCGTTCGGGTCCAGCGCCCTGGCTCGGGAGGACGTGGTGGACTACGCGGCAATATTCCGGCTCGCAGCAAAGGGTGATGCCTGTTCCGTCGCGCTGCGTGAACAAAGTTTACAAGTCTGGTCAGCGCTCGTGGTAAATCTGATTCACGTGTTTGATCCAGAGCGCGTCATTCTCGGTGGCGGAATCATGGGCAGCGGTTCCGTGATTGTTCCTGCCATTCAGGCATACGTGGAGCGACACGCTCACACCCCGTGGGGAAAAGTCACGGTCGTGCAATCCAGCCTCGGCGACCACGCCGCGCTGGTTGCCTGTGAATGGCTCGTGCAGGAGGAAATGGAGAAGGTTCTGAAATGAAGCGAAGCAACTACGACAAGTTTCCCAAGATTAATGTTCCGAACGGTGCCGGCGCGTGCGTGGAGGGCTGGGGCCAGTGTGCCAGGCGTTTGCAGCAGGCCGTTGCGAAGCGGGACAGTTCGCGAACCGTCATCGTTGTCGAGTGCTACCCCGGGGTCAACGAATCGGAAATTCTTAATGAGCTCAAGCCGCACATGCCCCATGCCGCCTGGGTGCGCAGCTCCGAGGCCATGCTCGAACCCGACAGAATCGATGCACTGATCGCTCCCTTTCTCGGCGGCGATGATCCCGTGTTTGGTTTTCTTGGCGGCCTCACGCTGCCGCAGTTTTTCGAACCCGCGAAACTGGAGCACTTGAGGTCTCAGGTCGCGGCAGCCCGGCAAGGCGTCGTCGTGGTGCTCGGATGTGGTGCGGCGCTTGTAACGGCTGGAGATATCCTGGTATACGCGGATCTCCCCCGTTGGGAGGCACAGGCACGGTTTCGCCGCAACGAAGCCAGCAATCTGGGTGCAAGCAATCAGACGCTGCGGACCAGCCTGCAATACAAGCGCGCATTCTTTATCGACTGGCGCGTCGCGGACCGATGGAAGCGGCCGCTGATCCGAAGGTGGGATTTTCTGCTCGATACAACCATTGGCGGAAAGCCGAAGCTTGCTGACGGCGACGCTGTCCGCGCTGCACTGCGGCATGCGGTGGCGCGGCCGTTTCGCGTGGTCCCATTCTTCGACCCGGCGCCTTGGGGCGGGCAATGGATGCGCGAGGCGTGCGGCCTGGATGGCGACGCGCCCAACTACGGCTGGTGTTTTGACTGCGTGCCGGAAGAAAACAGTCTCCTGTTCGATTTCGACGGGGTGACACTGGAAATGCCTTCAATCAACCTGGTCTTTGATCAACCCCGCGCGTTGCTGGGCGAGGCGGTGCATGCCCGTTTCGGAGATGAGTTTCCCATTCGATTCGATTTTCTCGATACGATGGGCGGAGGCAACCTGTCATTCCAGGTGCATCCGCTGACGGAATACATCCAGCACCATTTCGGAATGCACTACACGCAGGACGAAAGCTATTACGTCCTCGATGCTGGGGAAAATGCGAACGTCTATCTTGGCTTGCGTGACAACGTGGATCGTGACGCGATGATCCGCGATCTTCGGGCAGCGCAGGCGGGTGAACTGCAGTTTCCTGCAGACAAGTATGTGAATGTTTTCCCGGCGAGGAAACATGACCATTTTCTCATTCCAGCCGGAACCGTTCATTGTTCAGGAGCGGAGTCCATGGTGCTGGAGATCAGTGCGACGCCGTTCATCTTCACATTCAAGATGTGGGATTGGGGACGGCTCGGCCTCGATGGCAGGCCGCGGCCGATTCATCTGGACCACGGCATCGCAAACATTCAGTGGGATCGAACCACGGCATGGGTGCGGGAGAACCTTGTAAACCGGATTGTGCCGCTGGCGGTGGGTAACGGCTGGCGCGAGGAGGTCACGGGATTGCACGAGCGCGAGTTCCTTGAGACGCGGCGTCATTGGTTTACGAAGCTTGTGCCGCACCATACCCGCGGAGGGGTGAACGTCTTGAATCTTGTCGAGGGCGAGGAGGTGGTGGTCGAATCACCCGAAGGCGCGTTTGAGCCGTTTGTTGTTCATTTCGCGGAAACGTTCATTGTCCCGGCAGCCGTTGGAGCCTACACGATTCGCCCGGCGAATACGGTTCAAGGCGGACGTTACGCAACGATGAAAGCATTTGTGCGCGAATCGATGGCGGCACCGGTTTCGAATGAAGATTCCGCATCGGAAAATGCGCGACTTAGTGCCGGCCAGAAGCTGCAGCCCGTAAGCTGACGATCAAGCTTCTCCGCGACGCATGTCCAGGGTGAGCGCAAAACGTGAACTGACGTAATGGACCTCGGCAAACTCAAACGGTCTGCTGCCCTGGTCAAACACGGTATGGCGTCGCAGCAACAGCGGCGTCCCTCGCGAAACATCGAGCACCCGTGCGAGCGCGGCATCCGCGCTCACCGCCAGGAACTCTTCGCGCGCATTCCGCGGCCGCACGCCCGTGGTCTTCTCGATCATTTCATACAGCGGCCGCGTGATGTCCTCAGTGCCCTTCAAACCAATGCGCGGATGAAACCACGAAGTGGTCTGCAGCACCGGTTTTCCGTCCCATCCGCGGACGCGATTGAGGCACCGAAGCAGGGTGTCCGGTTCGACGTGCAACGCGCGCGCGGCATCTGCAGAGGCTTTCGCGTGCCGATACTCAACGCGGAAATTCTCCACCTTGATGCCTTTGGACGCCATTTCACGCGTGAAGCTGCGCCAGGCGGTGATGCCGGATTCGAGGTTTCGTGTCGACACCCGCGTCCCGACGCCCGCCTTGCGCTCCAGCATCCCTTCAAAAACGAGCTTGCTGATGCCGGATCGGACAGTGCCGCGGCTGACGCCGAGCTGCGCCGCGAGCGCGACTTCGTCCGGGAGCAGGGCGCCCTTCTGGTATTCCGGCTGGACAATCAGGTCCCGCAGCAGTTGTTCCACTTGGGCACGCAACGGAATCGGACTCTTGTGATCAACACTCAGCATCGGGCCGCATCTATGCGCAGGCGCAATTCCCGGTGTCAAGTTTCGGAAAAAACCGTTGACTTCCCCGCTTTCGATTGTAATAAATGTATAGACAAAGTCGGACAGCAGCAAATCCACGCGATTAACGATCTGAGCGACAACCATCCCTCCAAGCAGGAAAACCAACTATGAAAACCCAACCCGTGGCGGCCCCCTGGCGTCGGCGATCCCTTGCCGGCATAGGCCTGGCCTGCCTTTTATTTGCCGGCTCAACGAAGGCCCTTGACGTCATCGATCCCACAGGCGCCATTTACACCAACGTCACGAACAGCAGCCAGTTTGCGGCTGCCTGGGGCGCGACGAATCTCTTCACCCATAACATGTCGGCCATCTCGGTTGGACAGAGTTTTGGCGGTCCGGAATGGGCGAAGTCTGGTTCAGGTTCAGCGTATGTGGCGTTTGAAGTGGATCAGGTTTACTCCGTCGGCTCCGTGTACTGGGCGCAGCGAAATGGCGCAAGCACGGGCGACAACATGCAACGCATGAGCATCTGGACCAGTGAAACCACTCCCTTCACGGCTGCAAATCCCGGAACTCCGCCCGACAACGTGATCAACCTGCAGCCCAACGTGGGTGCCTCTGTCTGGCGGGAATACATCCTGACGAACATCGTGGACGGCCGCTATTTTCTCCTGTTCCTGGAACAAACCGCGGGGAACATCACTGGAAACCCGGGTGGAAATGAAATGCGGCTCGGATTGAATCCGCCGCCGACCCCGCCAAGCATCGTGCAGGCGCCCGAGGCAAAGACCATTTACACCGGCGGCTCCGTGTTCTTCGAGGTTGCAACTGCCGGCTCGGTGCCCATGACCTTCCAATGGCACAAGGACGGCGTAGCGCTTCAAAACAACTCGCGGATTTCGGGCGCCACTTCCAGCAAGCTTGTGGTTTCGGATCTCTCTGCAGCCGACCTCGGCAATTACACTGTCGGCGTGACCAACGCGTTTGGCGGGACGGTGAGCGCCGCGGCGGCCCTCTCATTGATCCCCGCTCCCACTGCGGATTATCCCGCCGCCGTCATGGCAAATCCGCCTGTTGCTTATTGGCGTTTCGACGAAGCGGCCGGCCCGTCCGCGTTCGATTATGCAGGTGGATACAATGGCTTGTATGGTCCGGCCTCCGCCCTGAGCGCAGTTGGTCCTCGCCCCCCGCAACAGCCTGGTTTCGAAAATCAAAACGCCGCGGTGCAAACCACGAGCTTCCTTATCGATTCAGCTGTCACCCTGCCTCCGTTGAACCTTTCAACAAATAACCGCGTGACCATCACAGCCTGGGTCCGGCCGGATGGCGAGCAGCAGCCTTTCGCAGGCATCGTGTTCAGCCGCGCGGCTGGCACCATTGCCGGACTGAGCTACAACTCAAATGCTACCCGCCTCGCTTATCAATGGGCAGGCAACCGCGTGAACTTCGATTCGGGCATCAGTCTTCCCGTGGGTGAGTGGAGCATGGTGGCGCTGGTCGTGACTCCGACGAATGCAACGCTGTATGCAGGCACGAATCAATCGGTCCGGATGGCCGTCGATACCTTCAATCAACCGGTTCAAACGTTTGGCGGAAGCACGATGATCGGCCTTGACGTGAGCGGCGGGGAATCTGCCCGCACCTTCAACGGCGCGATTGATGAGGTCGCCATCTATGAACGCGCCTTGTCTGAAGCGGAGATCATGAACCTCTTCGCCGCCGGTGTGGGTTCCATCGTGCCGCTGCCCGTTGAAATTACCGGCATCACAACCAATCAGAACCTGTTCACAGGCGAACGACTGAACCTTGCCGCCACCGTGACTGGCACGTCTCCCATTTCGTATCAATGGTATCGGGATGAATCTCCCATCGCAGGCGCAACCAACGCGACGTATGTGTTGCCAGGTGTGCGCACGGCGGACGCGGCCGACTACTATTT
The DNA here is from genome assembly GCA_035629175.1 of Verrucomicrobiia bacterium. Lineage (NCBI taxonomy): Bacteria > Pseudomonadati > Verrucomicrobiota > Verrucomicrobiia > Verrucomicrobiia bacterium. The sequence continues at coordinate 67,884 of DASPIL010000091.1, forward strand.
GATCGCACAAAACCAGGCGAACTCCGCCACCAGCAGCGTGGTGACGGTGAATGTCTCGAGCAGCATCGTTCGTGTTCTCGACCCAACGGGCGCGATCTACACAAACGCGCTTGCGGACCGGACCTTTGCAAATAACTGGGGCGCCACGAACCTGTTCAAGACAGACGTGAGCAACATCCCGCTTGGCGCATCGATCGGCTCCCAGGCCGAGTATGCAAGGTCGGGCGGCGGCGACGCATGGGTTCGCTTTGAGGTCGACCAGGTGTACACCATTGGGGCCCTTTACTGGGCTCATCGAGCCGGGTCGGGGACGGGTGACAACATGCAGCAGGTGAGCCTTTGGGCGAGCGAAACGACTGCATTCAGCACCAACGATCCCGGAACGCCTCCCGCAGTGACCATTCCGCTTGAACTCGGGAATCTCATTTGGAATCGGCACTTGCTGCCTGAACCGATTACCGGACGTTATTTCCTGATGCACATGGAGCAGACGACCATCACGGGCAATCCCGGCGCTGCCGAGGTGCGGTTGGGCGTTATTGGACTTCCGGCCCCGCTGGAAATTTCGGTCGTCAACGGTTCGCCAGTTCTGGAATGGCCAAGCCACGGCGTGCTGCAGCACGCGGACGCCCTCACGGGTCCGTGGGTCAATGCAACCGGCATCACGAGCGGGAGCCCTGTGCCAGCCACGGCCGAACAGAAGTTCTTCCGCGTTCTCTATTACTGACCCAGGAGGGTAGTTGATGGGCCGGGGGATCGAACCCCCGGCTCTTTAAGAAAGTGCTTATGACGACAGATGCAGGAAAGTCCAGTCCGGCGCGGCACCGCTCCGCGTTTACTCTGATTGAGCTGCTGGTGGTGATCGCCATCATCGCGATCCTCGCCGCGATGCTGCTGCCCGCGCTTGGCCGCGCCAAGGAAAACGCCAAGCGCACCTATTGCATGAACAATCTGCGGCAGATTGGAATTGCATTTCATCTGTATGCCGACGACAGCAACGGCAGCTTTCCTGTGATCGAGGGCTACGCAGCGCTCGGCGGCCGCCCGGCCACAAATTCAGCCGGCATTCCGACGCATTACGGGGCTCTCGCGAAGAACCGCCCCTTGAATGCGTATGTGGGCAATAACCAGGAACTGTTCCGCTGCCCGTCAGATAAAGGTGATCCGCACCTGCCGAACTTCGATAGCGCCTGGAACGGCTGGGGTAACAGTTACCTGGTTCCCTTTCAGCGCGACTACTTCCGCGTGCAATATGTTGCGGGAAATGCCCGAACTTTCGTTGCCGTGTGGGCCGCCGCCGACGGGGTTCCTGACAACGTGTCATTGAAGACTTCGGAAGTGGCGAAGAAGCCGGTGAACAAGCTGATGTTGGGCGAATGGAACTGGCACGCGAACCGCGATGTGAACGTGCGGCCGGCCATCTGGCATAATTTCAAGGGTGTCCGCAAGGAAGGTGTTTTGTTCGGTGATTCGCATGTGGAGTTTTACCAGTTTCCGAACGACCTCCATACCCACGCCGATACTCCGCCCGATCCCAATTATCTATTCTGGTAACCTCTGCAGCGGCGCCATGGGAAGAGCGGCTTCACAGCGTGTGGCGGCCTTCTCCGCCACGGGTTCTGAACACACGGATGCAAACGCGTGCTTGAAAACACAACAACAATTCCATCGTTGCGAAAAGCCTCCCCTGCGGCGGCTGCTGTCGGTGTCCTGCTGGGAACCCTTGCCCTTGCGGGTGCGCCTTCCGCGTCGGCGGCTCCCGTAATCCATCCGTCGGGTGGCGGCTATCTGGCCGTCGCGGCAAGCAGTCAATACAGCGCTGCCTTTCCTCCTGCGGCTGCCTTTGATCGCGACGTTGCAGGAGTGAGCCGGGGAACTTCGCTTTCGCCTGATTTCGATTGGGCGATCTCCGGAACCGGGCCTGCTTACCTGCGATTCGAACTAGCGCAGATCCAATCCGTCACCTCGATTTTTTACGCTCAGCGCACTGGCAATATCGCTGCCTGGGACAAGGTGGATCGCATCAGCATCTGGACTGGCACGTCGGCTCCGTTCGCGCCTGCGGATCCGGGTGTGCTGCCTCACGCCATCATCCCTGTCACGAACCGCCAGTCCGCGATCTGGACGGAATATGCGCTGCCGTCCGTTCTTACTGGCCGTTATTTTCTCTTCAAGCTGGAGCAAACACCGGCGGTGGGAGGAAACATTGGGGCAAGCGAATTGCGACTTGGAGCCGCACCTCCCGATATCAGTGCTCCTGCGCTCGCATACATTTCTCCGAGTCCAGGCGCGGCGGTGCCGATCCTAAATGCCATCGAAGTGGGATTTAGCGAGCCTGTCGGCGGCCTCGATGCATCTGATTTATTGATCAACAATGTTCCTGCCGAGAGCGTGGTGCCGCTCACGCCATCGCAATTTCTTTTCACCTTTCAGCCTGCAGCAACGGGCGCAGTGAATGTTGCATGGGCCGCAAACCATGGCATTCGGGACATCAGCAGCCATTCGAATTTGTTCGCCGGCAGCGGGTGGAGTTATGCAGTCCATCCGCAAGCGGGCGCTGGGTCGATTTACATTTCCGAATTCCTTGCATCCAACAGCGGCGACCTGGCGGATTCACTTCAGGATGAACTGGGGAACGCTCCCGATTGGATCGAAATTCACAATGCGTCGGACGTCGTCGCCAACCTCACGGGCTGGTTTCTCACGGACGACGCTCAGCGGCTGTCCCGCTGGAAGTTTCCTCCGGTCCTCATTCCCGCGAACGGGTATCTTGTTGTGTTCGCTTCCGATCGGAACACCAATGTTTCAGGGCGGCTTCATACGAACTTCAAGTTGAGCGCCGGCGGCGGTTACCTCGCGCTCGCGAATAGCGCCACGAATGTCATCTCCGAATTTTCAGCTTATCCACAGCAGCAAGCGGACGTCTCCTATGGGCGCGACCGGTTGAATCCTGACCTGATCGGCTATTTCACAAATCCGACACCTGGAAGTCCGAACGCCGCACAAGGCGCTGGATTCTGTCCCCCTGTGGAGTTCTCACATTCGAGCGGCACGTTCGTGAACGCATTCTCCGTTTCGTTGTCGGTTCCGGATCCGGCCGCAAAGATCCGCTATGTGCTCGTCACCAACAATGTCCCGCAGGGATCCAACGCCGTGTTGAACATCCCGACGACGAACTCCCTGCTCTACACAGGCCCAATCACGGTCTCGAATACCATGCAGGTGCGCGCACGCGCGTTTCCGACAACTGGCGGCCTGTTTCCTGGACCGCCGGGAACGGAGAGCTTTGTGCGCCTCTCAGCAGGTGCGGCGCAGTTCACCTCCGACATTCCGATCATCCTTCTGGATAACATTGGCGGCGGCCTCATCCCGGCGTCGCGCGATCAGAATGCCATCGTCATGGTGTTCGAACCCGTCTCTGGAGTTGCCTCGATGACCAACCCGCCCAGCCTGGTAACGCGTGCCGGGATCAATATCCGCGGCCTCAGCACGGCAGGTTTTCCGAAGTCCAGCTTCGCAGTTGAAGCCTGGGACGAATTCAACGACGACCGTGATGTGAGGTTCTGTGGCATGCCCGCCGAATCCGACTGGGTCCTGTACGCGCCCAACCAGTTCGATATTCCCTTGATTCACAATCCGCTCATGCATCAGTTGAGCCGCGACATCGGACGCTACGCTTCCCGCACCCGGTTCGCCGAGGTGTTCGTCAACCAAAGCGGCGGCAACGTGATGTTTTTTCCTCCCGCAGGTGGGAACTACAACGGCGTGTATGTGGTCGAGGAGAAGATCAAGCGGGGCAAGGATCGCGTTGATGTGGATAAGCTCGAACCCGGCGTGACGGCGTTTCCCGAAGTGACTGGCGGTTACATTTTCAAGAACGACGCTGTGGATCCTGACGAGGTCAGGTTCTTTGCGGGCGGGCTCTCCAACAGTTTCCAGGTGTATGTCGAACCTCCCGGTCCCGAGATGGTTTCTCCGCTCCGCTCTGCGCAAAACCAGTTCTTCACAAATCGGCTCAACACCTTTTACGCAGCGCTGAATGCCGCCAATTGGACCAATCCCATCACGGGGTATGCGCAATATTTCGATGTGGATGCGGGGATCGATCATCACCTGTTGAACGTTTTGGCGCTGAATGCCGACGCCTTCCGCATCAGCGGCTATGCGCACATTCCACGGAATGGGAAGATAACGATGGGACCCATCTGGGACTTTGATCGAGCGCTGGGCACGAGCCGGGTGGAGGAACGTCCGTTTAATCCGCGTTCCTGGCGCGGCATTAACTACGATGGCAACACGGACTTCTTCAATGCCTCGATCTTTTTCAATAATGCGTGGTATCGGCGACTGTTCCGGGACCCGGATTTTTGGCAGCGCTACGTCGACCGTTATCAGGATCTTCGCAGTGACCTCTGGAGCACCAACAGAATCCTGGCTCTTGTCGACACATTGGCGAACGAAGTGCGGGCGGCGCAACCCAGGGAGGTTGCGAGGTGGGGCGGTTCGGTTGGATCCGACACGTCTCCGCGGCAGGGGCTGCATTCCGCCAACGGCTACAGCCACGATTTCGGCGCAGGCAGCTATCAGTCCGAAATCGATTTTCTGAAACGATGGCTGCTCGACCGCATGGAGTTCATCGATACGAACTTTCTCGCGCGTCCAAACATGCAAAGTGGGGCCGGACTTCTTTCGAACACCGTGGTGCTGACGATCACGGGTCCTTCAGTTCCAGGATCAGTTGTGTATTACACGACGAACGGTGTCGATCCGCGTTCGGCCGGCGGCGGGATCTCGCCATCCGCCCGCGTTTATGGCTCGCCGATCACTCTCGCCCGGAATTCCCGGATCATGGTGCGCGCCCGCAACACGGCACATCGCAATTTGACTGGCCTGCACAATCCGCCGCTCACGACTCCATGGTCCGGCCTTGTTGCGAAAACGATCGTCGTCCAGCCGATTCCGCTGGCAGTCACGGAAATCATGTATCACCCGCCTGACGCACCGATCGGAAACACGAATGACGCCGACAACTTTGAATTTATCGAGCTTCGAAACGTGGGCGCCGGCGCGTGCAACCTGGCTGGAGTTCGATTCACCAACGGAATTCAGTTCACCTTTCAAAGCACGAACGCAGTGACCAACCTCGGTCCGGGGGATTTCCTCGTGCTTGTGAAGAACAGGACAGCTTTTTTGTCGCGTTATCCGCAGGTGACGAACATTGCCGGCCAGTATACAGGCAGCCTGGATAACTCCGGCGAACGGTTGCGTTTGGAAGGAGCGGTCGGTGAAACCATCGCAGATTTTCGCTTTGGCGATGATTGGCTCCCGATGACCGATGGCAACGGGTTCTCACTGGTTGCCCGCAATGAAGCCGCAGTGCCTGCCGGGGACATCGGCAAGGCAGCGTGGCGCTCGAGCTCAGCTGCGGGCGGTTCGCCTGGCGAGGCGGACCCCGTCCCGGCGGATTCTGACAGCGATGGCCTGCCTGATACCTGGGAAATGGAAAACGAGCTGGACCATTTAAGCGACGAAGGTTTTGACGGTCGCGATGGAGATCCCGACGGCGATGGCATGAGCAATTGGCAGGAGTTCATAGCTGGGACCCTCGCGTCCAATCCGGCCAGCCGGTTGATGGTTTCGAGTTCGATCGCAGGCGAACACGTCATCCTCTCATTCAGTGCCACTGCAGGTCGCAGTTACTCGTTGCAGCAACGGGTGACGCTCGAAAGCGAATGGCAATTTGCGCAGGACTTTCCCGCCTCTGGCGAACATCGGGTTCTAACGATCACCAACGCGTTATCCGACGGCACCCGGTTTTATCGGGTCGTGACGCCCGGCAAGCCATGAACGTGCAACAGAACCATTTCATATGCGTTCCCGCCTTGCTGGTAGTGGCGTTGCTGGTTGTGGCTGCTCCTCGGCAGGTTAGCGCGTTCACGCCCACGCATCGGATTCCGATGCGGATCACAGGGGCTGCCACCGAATATCCGAGCGGCGGTTTCGGCAGTGCGAGGCTGATTGATGGCGACCAGGAAACGGAGTATGCCTCCGACAACAACGGCACGAATACTTTTGTTGAGTTCTCGTTCCCGTCACCGGCCACCGTCATTGCGTTTCGTCATGTCGATCGCGCAGATCGTGCACTCGTTGGCGAATCGGAATTGATCTTCAGCAATGCCGAAGGAAAGAAGGTCGGGACTGTGCGCGTGGACCATGTGAACCGCAGGTCGGGCGAAACGTTCCTGATCCTGCCCCGTCCCATGCATGCGAGCCGCGTTCGGTGGCAGGTCACGCGGCTCGGAACCCACAGTGTTGGAACCGTCGGAGGCGCCGAGGTCGCGTTCTTTTCGGCCGATGCCGCCGATGCGGCTCCAACGCGTGATTCCATCGAAGCGCGCGCACTGCCGTTTCTCGATCGAGCAGGGAGGCAGCCGATTCGTGTAACGGTCAATCATCCGTACCTGGAGCCTGCGGCAGCGGTGTTGCGGATCGAGAATGCGGAACCGACCCCTCTTCAACTCGTCCACGGTGTAAACACGATCGATGTAAAAGTGAGTGCCGCAACCGCGCCCGAGCAACGGCAGGCGACGCTCGAGCTTTCCTCCGAATTGCAGAAGACCGTTGCGTTCCGTCAGAACCGGATTCGGCCGATGACGGTTTACATCCTTCCGCATTCGCACACGGACGTTGGCTACACAGAACTGCAGCCTGCGATCGAGGAAAAGCAGGTGAACAATCTGGTGCGCGGAATTGAACTCGCGCGCCGCACGGCGGATTACCCTGCAGGCGCTCGTTATGTTTGGAACGTCGAAGTGCTCTGGGCAGCTGACTTATATTTAAAACGGCTCGGGGAAGCGCGCCGGGCGGAGTTCCTCGACGCCGTCAAAAACGGGCAGGTGGAATTGAACGGAATGTATCTGAACGAGTTGACGGCGCTCTGCCGGCCTGAGGAGCTGATCCAGTTGTTCCGGTACGCCACGGAGTTGTCCGCGGAAACCCGGGTGCCCATTCGGTCGGCCATGATCTCTGATGTTCCTGGATACACGTGGGGAACCGTCACTGCAATGGCGCAGGCGGGCATTCGTTACCTGTCTGCGGGCCCAAACTATGGCGAGCGCGCCTTCATGCGCGTGTGGCAGGATAAACCGTTTTATTGGGTCGGACCTGATCGCAAGTCCAAGGTGCTGGTCTGGATTTCATTCCAGGGTTACGCGTTGTCGCACATCTACGACTCAATGTCGCCGCGGTTACTCGAAGATCTTGGACGACGGCTGCAGAGCGACAACCAACCTTACGAGATCGCGCACATCCGCTGGGCGGGGCAGGGCGACAACGGCGTCCCTGACGCCAGCCTTTGCGACTTCGTGAAGGACTGGAACACGGAATACGCTTCGCCGCAGTTTGTGATTTCGGGCACGACAGAAGCCTTCAAGGCATTGGAGGAACGTTACGGCAAATCGTTGCCGGAATTTCACGGCGATTGGACTCCTTACTGGGAGGATGGTGCGGGCTCGACGGCTCATGAAACAGCACTGAACCGGCAAAGCGCGGAGCGCCTCACGCAGGCGCAAACTTTGTTCGCGATGCTCGATCCCACTGCCTACCCCAAGGCCGATTTTGACAACACGTGGAAGAACATCCTCCTGTTCTCAGAGCATACATGGGGCGCGCTTGGCAGCGTGAGTCATCCGGAACACCCGCAAACCACAGGGCAATGGGCCATAAAAAAATCGTATGCTGATCAGGGAGAACAGCAGTCGAAGCGCCTTGTCGATCAGGCGCTGAAGACGCGCGCGGGTAAATTGAATCGCGATGGCGCCAACTCAATGGAGGGAACGTTCGACGTCATCAATACGCTTTCGTGGCCACGCACAGAACTCGTCAGGATTCCAGCCGAACTCTCGAGGGCGGGTGATCGCGTTGTAGATGCTTCGGGCAAAGCGGCGGCGTCGCAGCGCCTTCGTTCCGGTGAACTGGCGTTTCTTGCCGCGGACGTTCCCGCTTTCGGCACAGCGCGTTATCGCGTCGAGTCGGGCGCGGCGCATAGGGGCGCCGATTGCGTGCAAATCGATGAACTCACAATCGAGAATGACCTGCTGCGGGTGCGCGTGGATGAGGCAACTGGAGGCGTTGCCGAACTTCGATCCAAAGCTTCCAATCATAACTTCGCGGGTGACTCCAGTGCGGGACAGTTGAACCAATACATCTATCTCCGGGGAGAAGACCCTGACGACGTGCAAGGCAATGCACCCGTTCGGATTTCAGTGGAGGAGCGCGGACCGCTGATTGCATCGCTCGCCATCGAATCGGCGGCTCCGGGTTGTCACAGTTTGCGGCGCGAATTGCGCCTGATCGCAGGGCGGGATTTCGTCGAGGTGTTGAACCATTTGGACAAGGCGCGGCTCAAGGCGGAGAGCTACAAGGGGAAACAGGGAAAGGAGAGCGTCAATTTTGCGTTTCCGTTCCAGGTTCCCGACGGGCGCGCGTTGGTGGATTTGCCGCTCGCAGCGATGCGACCGGCGGAGGATCAGATTCCAGCGTCGTGCACGGGTTGGTTCACCGCCGGCCGATGGATCAGCATCAACAACGCGCAGCATGGAATCACATGGGTAACGCTCGACGCGCCGCTGGTGCAGTTTGAAGATCCAACAGAGGAGCTGCGCCAATGGCGACCGAGCATTCACAAGGATGTTCGCGGTGTGCGGAGGATCTATTCGTGGGTTATGAACAATCGTTGGGGAACCAATTATCGCGCCTACCAGGAAGGGCCATCTCTGTTCCGCTACGTGATGCGGCCGCAGACAAATGCTGACCCCGCCGAGGCCTCGCGTTTTGCGACAGGCTTCAGCCAGCCGCTGATTGTCTCCAGCCCAAGCGTGGCGATCGCGACCAACCATCTGCCAAGCTTTGATTGCGACGATGTACTGATTACCGCGGCGAAACCCGCGGATGATGGCGGCGGTCTTGTGCTTCGCTTGTTCGGCGCATCGGGCGAGTCTCGGGTGGTGTCGCTGCGCTGGCCGCATGGCAAGCCCTCCCGAGTTTACTTGAGCGATACAAGCGAGCGGCCCCTCGAGGTTGCTCCCGAAAAGTTAGCCATTCCCGGGTTCGCGCTGGTAACCCTTCGCGCCGAATTCGACACGATTGCTCCATGAAATTTACAATCCAATGAGAACACGCATGAAACCAAACCGATCCCTCGCAGCCGCAGGCGTGGCCGCGCTGATGCTCAGTGCCGCAACCTCTCTGCTGGCTTTCACACCCATGGTGCCGCTGCCTGCACCACGCATCCTCAACATGCCGCAGGGCGTTCCCGGCGGGAACTTCGGCATGAGCAACTTCTTCGATGGCAAATTGAAGACCGAGTTCGCGTCGCGCGATGAGGGCACCAACACCGTGGTGGAAATGCAATGGGCGCAGCCTGCACGTATCACTGCGCTGCGGCATGTGGACCGAAATGACCGCGCGACTGTAGCCGAGTCCGAACTTGAACTCATGGACGCCGCCGGGAATCGCGTCGCCGTGCTGCCTGTGAAGCACGTGAACAAGCGGAGCGGCGAAACGTTGTTTGTCCTGCCCCAACCCGTGACGGCGCAGCGTGCAAAATGGCGCGTGACCCGGCAGGGAACTTCCGGGCTGCTCGCGCTCGGCGGCGCCGAACTCGCCTTCTTTACATCGGAACCCGACGACGCCCAGCCCACGCGCGATCGGATCGAAGTGCGCGTGCTGCCGTTCGTCGAGAAAACCGGCAATCGGCCGCTCAAGGTCACGATTCACCATCCCTACCAGGAACCCGCCGAGGTCAGCGTTCGCCTTGGCTCGGGCGAACCGCAGGCCCTGTCGCTGAGATCCGGCGAAAACGTTTTTGATCTGTTGCTGCCCGAGATCGCTGCTGCGGCGACGGTTAACGCTGAAGTGCGCTTTCAGGAGCAAACGATTGCGCGCACCTCATTCCAGCATCAGCCCGCGCGGCCAATGACGATCTACGTCCTGCCGCATTCCCACACCGACATCGGTTATACGGAGATTCAAAGCGCGGTGGAAAACAAGCAGGTCAAGAATGTCGCCGACGGAATCGCCGCCGCGCGCAAAACGGCGCATTATCCCGCGGGTTCGCGGTTTGTGTGGAACATCGAAGTGGGTTGGGCCGCCGACTTGTTCCTCGAGCGCATGAATGATGCACAGCGCGAAGAATTCTATGAAGCTGTGCGCCAGGGGCAGATCGCATTGAACGGATTGTACTTAAACGAACTAACCGCCCTGTGCCGTCCCGAGGAGCTGGTGCAGTTATTCCGATTCGCAACGAAGGTATCTGAGAAAACCGGTGTCACGATTGACACTGCGATGATCTCAGATGTGCCGGGTTACACGTGGGGCACCGTGTCCGCGATGAGCCAGGCTGGAATCAAATACTTCACGGCGGCACCCAATTATTTCGATCGAATCGGCAACATCCTCCAGGAGTGGGAAAACAAGCCCTTTTACTGGGTCGCGCCCGATGGACGAAACCGCGTGCTCGTCTGGATTCCGTTCTGGGGATATGCGATGTCGCACATCTACAACGAACTCTCGCCGCGGCTCATCACGGACTTTTACGATGGCCTGGAGAAACGGAGCTACCCGTATGACATTGCCTACGTGCGCTGGGCGGGGCATGGCGACAACGCCGTTCCCGATCCTGAGATCTGCGACTTCATCCGCGATTGGAATGCGAAGTATCAATGGCCGCAGTTCATCATCTCGGGTGCGAGCGAGGCATTTCGCGCATTCGAGAAAAAGCACGGAAGCAAGCTGCCCGTCGTGAGCGGCGATTGGACACCGTACTGGGAGGACGGCGCGGGATCCTCGGCACTGCAAACCTCGCAGAATCGCCACAGCTCCGATCGGCTGTCGCAAGCGGCAACGGTCTTTGCCATGTTGAATCCGAAGGCTTATCCGCTGCAGGATTTCAACCTCGCCTGGCGCGACGTCCTGCTCTATTCGGAACACACATGGGGCGCCTGGTGCAGCATCAGCGAGCCCGAACGCAAGGAAACCAAGGAGCAGTGGGATGGCAAAAAGAGTTACGCCGACCGCGCGGAGCAGGCTTCACGCGCATTGCTGGCCCAGGCCCTGCAGTCGACGGGTTCCTCCAGCGCAACGGAAAATGCAATCGACCTCGTCAACACCCTTTCGTGGGAGCGCACCGAAGTGGTGTTCCTCCCCCCGGACCAAAGCCGCGCGGGCGATCGGGTGACGGACGCAAAAGGGAAAACCATCCCGTCACAACGCCTCTCGACAGGTGAGCTGGTCTTCGTTGCGGAAAACGTGCCGCCGTTCGCGTCCAAGCGCTACACAGTTTCGAAGGGTCCTGCACTTGCGCCGAAGCGCCTTGCGAAAGCGTCAGGTGCTGTCGTTGAAAATGATGTCATCCGCGTCCGCGTGGATGAAAAAGGCGGTGGCATCGTTGAGCTTTCCGCAAAAGGCATCGACGGCAACCTCGTCGACACGTCAAGCGGTGAGGCTCTGAACGACTATCGTTACCTCATTGGCGATGACGTCAGCAAACTCCAGGCGAACGGCTCCGTGACGCTCTCGGTGGGCGAATCCGGGCCGCTCGTCGCGTCCATCATCGTTGAATCCGACGCCCCTGGCTGCAACAAGCTCCGCCGTGAATTGCGCGTTGTAGCGGGACGGGATTACGTCGAGGTGATCAACCTGGTGGACAAGGCGCGGCTTAAGGCGAAGAGCTATTACGACAAGGATGGCAAGGAGAGCGTGAACTTCGCCTTCCCATTCAACATTCCGGACGGCCAGATTTGGGTCGATATTCCATACGCGGCGATGCGGCCCGAAAAGGACCAGATCGCGAGCGCCTGTAAAAACTGGCTCACGGTCGGACGCTGGGTCGACGTAGCGAACCGCAATCGTGGCGTTACATGGATCACGTTGGACGCACCCCTGATCGAGGTCGGCGGGATTACCGCGACGCTGTTGAATTCGCAGACGAATCCCGACGTGTGGCGGAAACGGATTGAGCCGACTCAGAAGTTCTATTCGTGGGCGATGAACAACCATTGGGGAACCAATTATCGAGCGTATCAGGACGGGCCGACGTTGTTCCGTTTTATCCTTCGCCCGCATCGGGGCGGGACGGATCACGCCGAGGCGACGCGCTTTGCAACGGCGTTCACGCAGCCGCTCCAGGTTTCCCGCTCGAACGGCGCGCAAATGTCTGAACCGCTGCTGCGCTTGAATACGGACGATGTCATTGTGACAGGCCTGAAGCCGACCGATGACGGCAAGGGCTGGATCATTCGCCTCTTTGCCGCCAACAGCAAGGATCACAACGTGCGTCTCAATTGGGGTGATCGGGCGCCGAAGTCCGTGTACTTGAGCGGGACCAATGAGAAGCCAGGCGACAAGATCGGCAACCGGGTGGCTGTGCCGGGCTTTGGTGTCGTCACATTGCGGGCTGAATTCTGAGAAACCGTATGAACAAACGAAGACTGGCTCGTTGCAGGAATTCGATGCGAAGCTGCGCATTCGTGCTGCTGACGTTGGGAATGCTGGCGGCATTTGTGTGCGCCAGCAGCGCAGCGCAGCGCCGTCCGAATCTTCTTTTCATCATCACGGACGACCAACGCTTCGACGCATTGGGTGTCGTGCAGGAGGAGCAGGGCAGCAATGCGAGGTGGCCGTGGTTCAAGACGCCCAACCTCGACCGCCTCGCGAAGGAAGGGGTTCGATTCCGCAACGCGTTTGTCGTTCATTCACTGTGTTCGCCAAGCCGTGCCTCGTTCCTTTCGGGGCAATACGGGCATCGCAACGGTATCGTGGATAACAGCACCCACTTTCCATCCAACGCGATGAACCAGGCGGTGCTTCTCCGCGAAGCCGGTTATCACACGGCGTATATCGGGAAGTATCACATGGCTTACCAGCCGAACCGGCCTGGCTTCGCACACGTGGTCAGCTATGTCAGTCAGGGTGAATATTTTGGCGGACGCTTCCTCGTGAATGGCGCCGAGACGAGGGTGACCAATTGGGTGGACGATGCCTCCACGGACTTTGCCCTGGATTACCTGCGAACGAATCGGCATCAGCCGTGGATGATGATGCTCGGGTTCAAGACGCCGCACACGCCACGGCAGCCTCCCGTGCGGGCACGGGAGCGGTTCGTTGGCGAATCCGTCAAGCCAGCGATGAACCTGAAGGCGGCACCGTCCTACGGAAAGGGGCAGCGGGCGTATAAAGGCGAGGAGATCGGAAAACCGGTGGAGACCGATACTGACAGCCACGGGTCCGACCCATACCTGCTGGATTACTTCCGTGCCATCTCCGCTGTGGATGACAACGTCGGGCGTTTGTTGAATGAACTCGACACGCTCGGAATTGCAGAGGACACGGTGGTCGTTTTCGCGAGTGACAACGGATATTTTCTCGGAGATCACGGGCTCGGAGACAAACGCGCGGCGTACGAGGAAAGCATGAGAATCCCCCTCCTGATGCGATACCCGCGGTCGGGAATGCGGGCGAAGGTGATTGACGAAATGGTCCTCAATCTTGATCTCGCGCCCACATTCCTGGATTTGGCGGGTGTGCGGGTTCCCGAGCAAATGCAAGGCGCGAGCTGGATGCCGCTCCTGCGCGGAGATGCGTCGAACTGGCGGCAGGCGTTCATGTTCGCGTACTTGTTCGAACGCAACCTCCCGGCCACCCCCGCAATGATCGCGGTGCGGACGCCGGCGGCGAAGCTAATCCAGTATCCCGACCGCAAAGTCTGGACGGAGTTGTTCGATCTCAAGGCTGATCCCTACGAAACGAGAAACCTCGCTGGGGACCCGGCTTATGCTGAATTGCGCCAGAAACTCGAGCGCGAGCTTGCGGCGCAGAAGCAACGTTTCGGCGATCCCTTCGAGCAGGGCACTGCCGCGTATTAATGCGCTTCTTCGAATTGTCATGAGAAACATCATCGCTGGCCTGTTGTCCATTGCGGCTCTCAGCAGTTTCGCCGCTGAAAAAACGCCGCTTCAATCCGTCGATCCCACGATTGGCACCACCCATTGCCGCTGGTTCTTCTTCACGCCTGGCGCGATGCCGTTCGGAATGGCCAAACCAGGTCCCTGCACTGACGCACACCTCGGCAACGTGCATGGCTGGGACGCGGTGGGTTACGACAGCCGGCACGAATCGATCGAGAGCTTCGTCAGCTTTCGGGAATTTCAGATCGGCGGGGTCGCTCTCATGGCGACCACGGGGAAGTTGCAGACGATCCCCGGAAAGCTCGAGGATCCGGAGTCGGGATACCGATCGCGTTTTGACAAACAGGACCAGCGAGCGGAGCCGGGTTACTATTCCGTGCTGCTGAAGGATTACGGTGTTCGCGCGGAATTAACCGCCACCCCACGCGTCGCGTTTCATCGATTCACGTTTCCGAAATCTTCGGACGCTCACGTCATCCTCGATGTTGGAAATCGACAAGGAGAAGGCGGCGCAGTGCTTGATGCCTTTGTTCAACGGGTCGGTGAGCGCGAGGTGGAAGGATTTGTGAACACGCTGCCTGTTTACGTGAAGGCTTATCAACCGGGAGCTTCAGTCAGGATGTATTTTGTGGCGCGACTCAGTAAAACGCCGAACCGCGTCACGGCGTTTCGTTCCCAACAGCAGTTCGCCGGGCACTCAGCCATTCAGGGCGCCGGATGCGGATTGTCCCTCGATTTCGAAACCTCCGAGAACGAAGCCGTCGAGGTGAAGCTCGGGATGTCCTACACAAGTGTTGCCAATGCCCGGTTGAACATGGAAAAGGAAGCCGCTGCTCTCGACTTCAATGCCGCGCGCGCGCAGGCGCAATCCAAGTGGAGCGAAATGCTGGGACGCATCCGCGTGTCAGGCGGGCGCGAAGTGGATCGGGTGAAGTTTTACACTGGGCTGTATCACGCACTGCTCGGACGCGGCCTGGCCAGCGACGTGAATGGCACTTACCGCCGAAACGATGACGCGATAGGCCAGATACCTCTCGATGAATCAGGTGTTCCCCAATACCACCATTACAATAGCGATGCAGTCTGGGGCGCTTTCTGGAATCTCACCCAGGTGTGGGCGCTTGCTTACCCCGATTACTTCAGCGAGTTCGTGCGCTGCCATCTCGACATGTATCGCGATTGCGGCTGGCTGCCCGATTCGGTCGCGGCTGGAAAATTTGTGTCGGGGGTTGGAACTGATTTCATGGGGCTTGTGGTCAGCAGCGCTTATCATTGGGGCATTCGCGATTACAACGTGCCGCAGGCGTTCGAAGCTGTTTTGAAGAATGAGATGGGCTGGCAGAACCGGCCTGTGGGCGTGGGCAAGGCGGATGTGAAGACATTCATCGATCGCGGCTATGTGCCCTTGATGCGGAAAGTTCCCGCATTCAGCGGATCCACTGCTGACGGGTCCCTGTATTCAGCATCCCATACGCTCGAGTATTCGTTTTCGGCCTATGCGGCTGCAGAGTTCGCCCGGGCCCTCGGCAGGACCAACGAGCAGGCTTCCCTCATGCGCTACTCGCGCGGATGGGAGAATCTCTACGACACGGAAACGGGGTTCATCCGGCCGAAGAACCCGGAAGGGCAGTTCATCCCTGACTTCGATGCGCGTAAACCCTGGAGCGGATTCCAGGAAGGCAACGCGTGGCAATACACGTTCTACGTGCCGCACGATCCCGCGGGGTTGATGTCGAAAATGGGCGTTGAAACGTTTCGTCACCGGCTTGCGGATGTCTTCGCGCAGGCGGAGAAAACTGAGTTCGGCGGCGGCAAGAAGATCGACGCCTTCTCAGGACTTGAGAACGTTTACAACCAGGGCAACCAGCCCAGCCTGCACATTGCGTGGCTCTTCAACTACGCAGGACAACCCGAGCAAACCCAGCACTGGGTGCGCCGCATCTGTGATGTGTTCTACGGCACGAATGTCGTGCATGGCTATGGCTACGGGCAGGACGAAGACCAGGGCCAGCTCGGCGCCTGGTTTGTGCTGGCTGGGATTGGATTGTTCGACGTCCAGGGCGGCGCGACAGGAGAGCCTGTCATGCAGGTTGGAGCACCCCTGTTCGACGAAATCGAAGTTCAACTACATCCCCGTTATCACGCGGGCAAGACATTCAAGATCCGGGCGCAGGGCGCGTCCAATCGCGAAGCCTTTGTGAAGGCGATTCGTGCGAACGGAACGCTCCTGGACGGTTGGAGCGTTCCGTGGAAGACCATCGCTGCGGGCGGGACGCTTGACCTGGAATTGCGCGGAGACGCAACAATTCCAGTGTCGATACAACAGTCCCGCTGAAGCCAAACTCAACTTCCTGCGATCAGAGCTATCGGGAGGAGAGCTCGGCGATCAAGGTGCTCAACTGTTCCTGCTGCGGGCGCACCCGCAGAAAATACCGCACTGCAACCACGAGCGCGCTGATTCCGAGTGTTGCACCGAAGAACAATGACATAGAGGCGAGTTCCCGGTCCGAGACCTTTCCGACCGCTTGCAGCTGCCGCATCGTGAGCACCAGAATCGGAACCGAGATCACGTATAGCAAACCCACGAGCCGAAGATTGCTCTGCGTCCTTCGGTTTGACTCGAGCGCCTGCCCCAACGTCTCGAGCACGGACAGCTCTCCGTTGCCTGATCCGCGGTTCGCACGCAGAAAACGTCGCAGGAAAACAACCGCGAACGTCCACGGCACTGCGAGCAGCGGAAACAAAGCCCACTCACGGGCAGCATCGGTGCGATAGGTGCCAATCGACCAGAGCGCGAGGACGGTGATCGCCGACAGCGCGACAAAAGTATTCACCAGCCAGGCGATCTGGAATCTGCGACGACGGCGCATCTGCAGGGTGAACCGCTCGGCAAGTTGCTGCTGCTGTTGGGTTCCGATGTTGTTGGCCGGGTCGTTCCAGGCGTGTTGCATTTCATCGAGGTTCATAGTCTTTGTCTTTCAATGTTTGACCGAGTTGTGTTTTGATGCGGTTGAGTTTGACCCCCACATTGCTCTCCGAAAGTCCAAGCACCTCCGCCATGTCCCGATAGCTCAGGCCATCGAGTGCCAGGAGAATCAGCGAGCGGTCCGCGGGTTTCAGCCGGCGGATCTCGGCATACAGCGCGGCCAGTCGTTCCTGGGTGAGCGAACCGCCTTCCGGGCTGTGGGCCGTGGGCGCAAACGCAGTGAGCTGCTCAAGCCGAAGGCGATAACTTTTCCGGGAGCGGGTCCACAGCAACGCCGTGTTGTGGCACACCCGGTAGAGATACGTGCTCGCCTTCGCCTGGCCGCGGAATGCAGGGATCGATTTCCAAACCGCCAGCAGCACCTCCTGCAGGAGGTCATTGCGGTCGTCGCCATCGGCAAACCCGTTGACCACGCGGTAAAGCACCCCGCTGTAATCGTGGATCCATTCGGCGAACCGTTGTTGCTGATCGTTGGTATTCACGTGTTTCTGAATATGAGAAACAGCTGCGGGGCGTTTCTTACATGAAAATGCAAGATTCGGGCTCGACCGTGGTTCCCCCCTCCGGATTACACTGCACGTTGATTGACATGCATTCATCCGACGCCAAAACCGACTGGAACGAAAGGACCAGTGCCTCGTTCCCGGCGCCCCCGGATAATCAGTCGATGTTCCGGTTGATGTTCGAGCGCAGCACTGACGCGTTCACATTGGTGGATCCGCAATCTGGGCGGTTCGTCGATGTGAACTCCGCAAGCATCCGAATTGCCGGCGCGCCCAGCAAGGCTGCGATGCTTGAACTGGGTCCCGGAACGATCTCTCCGGAATTCCAGCCGGACGGAACGCGGTCCATCGAAAAGGCGAAGGAAATGGTGGGGCTCGCCCTGGAGAAAGGGAGCCATCGCTTTGATTGGGTCATCAACCGCTTCGACGGCTCGTCTGTCCCAGTGGAAATCGTTTTGACGCCGATCCCAATCGGCGAACGCCCATTGCTGTTGTCTGCTGCGCGCGAAATCACAGAACGAAAGCGCGCCGAAGCAGCGTTGCGGGCGTCCGAGGAACGCTGGCGCATGGTATTCGAACAAGCCCCGTTCAGCGTGCAGATTTTCGCCCCTGACGGATGGACGCGCCGCGTGAATCCCGGCTGGGAAAAGTTGTTCGGAATGACGCGTGAGCAAGCGGCGCAATTCAACCTCCTGACTGATCCGCAACTATCCGGCAGCGAGGCGGCGCCGCTGATTCGCCGCGCGTTTTCCGGCGAGGTGGTGCACGTTCCCGCCGTTCCTTTTGAATTGCCCACGCCGCCAAGTGGGGGACCGCGCACGCGCTGGATTGGCGCGACGTTGTTTCCCATTCGCGACGAACTCGGACAACTGCTCGAGGTTGTATGCGTGCATGAGGACATCACCGAACGCAAACAGGCGGAGGAATCGATCCGGCAATGGAACGTCATGCTCGAACAGCGCATTGCCGAACGCACCTCCGAACTCGCCCAGAGCGAAGCGCAGATGCGAACTTTGGTCGAGCACGCTCCCGAGGCGATCGTGGTGTTTGACGGAGCCAGCGGCGATTTCCTGAACTGCAATGAAAACGCGGCGCGACTGCTCGGCTTGAACCGGGAGGAACTCTTGAAGTTGCATCCCGCGGATGTCAGTCCGGAATTCCAGCCGAACGGCCGTCGATCAGCGGACCTTTCCCGGGAATACATCGAGCGGGCGCTGGCGGGTGAGGTTCCCGTTTTCGAATGGATTCACCGCGGCACGCATGGGCGGCTGATTCCGTGTGAAGTGCGCCTCGTGCGTCTTCCGGCCGAAGGCCGGAGGCTGGTGCGGGGAAGCATCACGGATACGACCGAACGCAAACGCGCGGAACAGGCTTTGCGCGATTCGGAACAAAAGCATCGGGCGCTGTTCGAAGCCACGAGCCAGGGCGTAATGATCCACGACGCCCAAAAGTTTCACGACGTTAATCCCGCCGCAGTGCGCATCATGGGCTACAACAGCGCCGCGGAGATCATCGGCAAGCACCCCGCTGATTTGTCTCCCGCAAGGCAGCCCAACGGTGAGGATTCGCTCGTCGCGGCGTCGCGTCACATCAGCGAGTGCATGGAAAAGGGAACGGCGAGGTTCGAATGGGTCAGCCTCACGAGCGGAGGCCAGCCTGTTCCTGTCGATGTGATCCTCACGCGCATCGAGATGGGCGGCAAGCCCTTGATCCAGGCGGTGATCAATGACATCTCCGAACGCAAAGCTGCGGAGGAAGCCTTGCGGAAATCGGAGGAAAAGTTCAAGCAGCTCTATGAACTTTCCCCGCTCGGCATGGCGCAGGTCGAATGGGACGGAACGTTCGTGCAGGTCAACAAGGCCTTCGAAAACATCATCGGCTACTCACAGGCGGAACTTCAAAAGCTCAGCTATTGGGAGGTCACCCCCCGTGAATACGAGGAGGCGGAACTTGCGGTCCTGGACTCCCTGCGGCGGACGGGCCGGTTTGGACCGCACGAGAAGGAATACTTTCACAAGGACGGTCATCGCGTTCCGGTAGTACTCAATGGCATGGCAGCCACGTCCCCTGACGGGCGCACGCAGCTGTGGTCCATCGTTGAGGACATCACCCAGCGAAAAAATTCTGAGGCCGAGTTGCACAAGGTCGTCGCCCGCGAAAAGGAATTGGGCCAGTTGAAAAGCAATTTTGTATCGATGGTCTCGCACGAGTTTCGAACTCCGCTGGGCATCATCATGTCATCAGCGGAAATCCTTGCTGATTACCTGGATCGCCTCGATCCCGACGAACGCCGCAGTCACCTCGACAGTGTCTCGCGCAATGCGCGGCGCATGGGCGACATGATGGAGGAAGTGCTTGTGCTGAGCCGCCTGGACGCGGGTCGGATGGATTTCAGTCCCGAAACGATTGACCTCAGGAAGTTCTTTGTTCGCCTTGTCGATGAAGCGCTGTCATCCACCGACCGCCGGTGTCCCATCGTTCTCAACCTCGCCGAAACTTCCGAAACTGCGTTGCTCGACGAGAGCCTGGCCCGCCACATCCTGACGAACCTGATCAGCAACGCGACCAAGTATTCCGAACCTGGCCAGCCTGTGCGGCTGGATGTTTTTGCTGAAGGCCAGGATCTCATCTGCGTCATTCGCGATCACGGAATCGGCATTCCGCCAGCCGACCAGGAATGCCTGTTCAACGCGTTTCATCGTGGCGATAACGTTGGCCAGCGCCCCGGCACGGGCCTTGGGCTGGTAATCGTCAAGCGGTGCGTGGAATTGCATGGGGGAACGATTCGACTATGGAGCAAGGTCGGCGAGGGAACTGAGGTCACTGTTCGGTTGCCGGTCTTTCGGGCGACCGCTCTCCCCCGCCGCGGCGACACTGAAGTAATCAGACGTCCGCAACCCTGAGCTGATCAATGGAGCCATTACTTTCATGAAGCGAATCCTTGTGATTGAAGACGAACCGGAAATGCGGCGCAACCTCGCCACGATCCTCCGCCTCGAGCAGTTTCATCCGATCCCGGCGGAAAACGGGCGCGTGGGGATCGAGCTGGCCGCGAGTCAGAATCCGGACCTGATCCTGTGCGATGTCATGATGCCCGAGCTGGATGGATACGGCGTGCTCCAGGCGCTGCGCGAGAATGCGCAGACGGTTGCGATTCCATTCATCTTCCTCACCGCCAAGGGCGAGAAACCCGACGTGCGGGCGGGAATGAATCTGGGTGCTGATGATTATCTCACGAAGCCTGTGCCGAAGGTGGAATTGCTCGAGGCCATCCGAACGCGCCTCGCCCGCGCCGATCAGCAATCGCGTCCTGTCTTCAATCCCAACTTCAAGTCATCCTCGCCGTTGGAGGAAGCGTTCGGCCTGACGCCGCGCGCCGCCGAGGTGCTGCTCTGGCTGGCGCAGGGAAAAACCAATGCGGAGATTGGCCAGATCCTTGGCAATACGGAATCGACGGTGAAGAAGCACGTTGCGGAAATTTTTGAGAAGGCTGGCGTGGAAACCCGCGGCGCGGCGACGTTGCGTGCCCTGGAAATCCTCAGCTCCCCCCGTGCGCATCAAAAGGGAATGTCTCTCTAGACGCATTGGGACGCGCTTCGCGCAGGCTGAAGCGGCCTAAAGGCCACGATCCTCTGCATTGTGGCTTGGGGCAGTATCAGGATTGAGGCTCGCCGCAGATCGGAGGGTGCGTTAAACAGCTCGCAAGTTCCAGGAGCCGCCATCAGGTTGTGACAAATGAGTGAATCTCACATCGACCCGAAGGTCAGGATTGGCCACGTGCACTTGAAGGTTGCGGACCTTGAGCGTGCGCTGGGCTTTTACCGCGGCGTCCTCGGATTCCAATTAACCCAGCGCTACGGTTCAGGCGCGGCGTTCATTTCCGCGGGGGGCTACCATCACCACATCGGCTTGAACACGTGGGAAAGCCTGGGCGGTTCACCGCCGCCTGCCGGAGCCACGGGCCTGTTTCACCTGGCGATCCTCTATCCGACCCGCACGGCACTTGGCGACGCTCTGAGGAGATTGCTGGCCGCCGGAATTTCACTGGATGGCGCCAGCGACCATGGTGTCAGCGAGGCGCTTTACTTGCGCGATCCCGACCAGAACGGCGTCGAATTATATTGGGACCGGCCTGAGTCCCAGTGGCCGCGCACTTCCGATGGCGGTCTGGCGATGTTCACGCGCGCACTCGATTTGAAAGCTCTCCTCGCCGAAGCGCCTCCCATTCAATAAGTACATCCCTGTGGGGAGACGTTCTTCAACTGCGCTCAGTTCCCGTGCAGAACCATTCGCAACGAACGGAGATAATCCAGGTGATCTCTTTGGCGTCGTCAACGAGCCTTCAATCGCAACAGCAGATCCTTGCTCTCGACGGTGTCGCCCACCTGCACGTTGATCGCGTCCACAATCCCGTCTGCCGACGCGTAAACGGTCGTCTGCATCTTCATCGCTTCCATCATCAGCAGCTTGTCTCCCTTGGCAACCTTCGCACCCACCGTCACGGAGATCGCAGCGATCAGGCCCGGGATTGGAGCGGCGGCCTGAAGCGGATCCGCGACGTCTGCCTTCGGACGGGACTTGGCCTGCGGGATGATCTTTTTGTCCGCGATGAACGCCTCGCGTGTCATGCCGTTCAACTCATACGTCACCGTGCGGCGGCCGTCCTTGTCGGGCTCGCTTACGTTCACCAGCCGCACGATCAGCGTCTTGCCTTCTTCAATCTCAAACGTGATCTCTTCGCGCAATCGCAACCCGTAAAAGAATGCAGGCGTTGGCAGCACGCTGACGTCGCTGAATTCGCGGCGATGTTTGATGAACCCCGCAAAGACCTGCGGATACATGAGGTGCGAGTAAAGGTCGTCGTCCGTGGCCTCCCGCTTCAACGTCTCGGAGAGCTCACGGCGAAGCTTCTCCAGGTTGGCCGGGGTGGCGACTGCGCCGGGCACAACCCCCTTCCGATAGTCCTTTTGCGCCTGTGCCGCGCGTTTTTCGCCGAGAACGACGCGCTGCACCTCCGCGGGCCATCCCCCGTCAGGCCAGCCGATCCCGCCGCTCATCATATCCACGACCGATTCAGGAAAGCTCTGCGAGCCCGGCTCGAGGTTCACGACGTCCGCAGGCCGGATGCCGCGACTGAACAGAAACAGCGCCATGTCGCCCACGACCTTGCTGCTTGGCGTCACTTTGACGATGTCGCCAAAAAGTTGGTTCACCTCCGCGTACGTGCGCGCGATCTCGGGCCAGCGATGCGCAACGCCCATGCTGTTGGCCTGTTCCTTGAGATTTGTATACTGGCCGCCGGGCATTTCGTGCAGGTAGACCTCGGCACTCCCCGTCTTGGGCGCGGTGTCGAACGGATGATAATATTCGCGCACGCGTTCCCAGTAATCAGAAAATTCGCCGAGCGCCGCGATGTCCAGTCCCGTATCGCGGCGAGTGTGTTCGAGCGCCGCGACAATGGAGTTGAGATTGGGCTGGCTCGTCGAACCCGACATCGATCCCATGGCAAGGTCGACGATGTCGACGTTGGCGTCGCACGCCTCCAGGATGGCGGCGGCCTGCACGCCGGCGGTGTCGTGCGTATGAAAATGGATCGGAATGCCAATCTCTTCCTTCAGGGCCTTCACCAGCTGATACGCAGCGTAAGGGCGGCAGAGGCCGGCCATATCCTTGATTGCGAGAATGTGCGCGCCCATCTTCTCCAGCTCCTTCGCAAGCTTCACATAATATTTCAGCGAATACTTGCTGCGCCGCGCGTCGAGAATATCGCCCGTGTAACAGATGGCCGCTTCGCACACGGCGTGCGTCTCCTGCACCGCGTCCATTGCCACGCGCAGGTTGGGCGTGTAATTGAGGGAGTCGAAGATGCGGAAGATGTCGATGCCTGAGGCGGCAGCGTGTTTCACAAAGCCCGCGACGACATTCTCCGGGTAATTCGAATAGCCGACTGCGTTTGAGCCGCGGAACAACATTTGAAAACAAATGTTCGGAATACGCGCGCGCAACTGGCGCAGGCGTTCCCATGGATCCTCATTCAGGAACCGCATCGTGGTGTCGAAAGTCGCGCCTCCCCACATTTCGAGCGAGAACAACCCGGGCGCGCGGCGCGCCACAGCGTCGCCCACCGCCAGCATGTCATGCGTGCGGACGCGGGTCGCCATCAGCGATTGATGCGCATCGCGCATGGTGGTGTCGGTGACCAGCAGGCGCCGCTGCTTGCGCGCCCATTCGGCAAACCCCTTGGCCCCCAGCTTCAACAGAAGGTCGCGCGTTCCCGCAGGCGGCGGCGCCTTGTGGTCGAATGCCACAGGCGTTGCCGGAACAGGCGGTTTGTCCGGCGTGTAACCCTTGGCGTGCGGATTGCCATTGACGATCACATTGCCCAGGAAGTTCAGGAGCTTGGTCGCGCGGTCGCGGCGGGTCCGGAAATGAAACAGCTCAGGCGACGTGTCGATCATCGTCGTCGTTGCCTGCCCGCTGCGGAACTGCTCGTGATGAATTACGTTTTCCAGGAAAGGAATGTTTGTCTTCACCCCGCGGATGCGGAATTCCGAAAGCGCCCGGTGCATGCGGTGCATTGCGGTTTCGTATGTGTGCGCGCTCGCAATCACCTTCACCAGCATGGAATCGTAAAAGGGCGTGATGATGGCGCCGCCGTAACCCATCCCGCCATCGAGCCGAATGCCAAAGCCGCCCGGGGA
This sequence comes from Verrucomicrobiia bacterium, assembly GCA_035629175.1. Lineage (NCBI taxonomy): Bacteria > Pseudomonadati > Verrucomicrobiota > Verrucomicrobiia > Verrucomicrobiia bacterium. The sequence continues at coordinate 92,038 of DASPIL010000091.1, forward strand.
GCGATACGCGAGGATCTTTCCGTAATCGGGCATGAATCGGTTCTCAGGATCCTCGGTGGTGACGCGGCATTGGATGGCGTAACCGTTGCGGGGAATGTCGGGTTGCAACGGCATGTTCACTTCAGGCCCGTGCAAAGGATAACCTTCGGCAATCAGGATCTGGGCGCGAACGAGGTCGAGGCCCGTGATGACTTCCGTGACGGTGTGCTCAACCTGGATGCGCGGGTTCATCTCGATGAAAAACCATTCGTGGTTGTCGAGGTCGTATAGAAACTCGATCGTTCCCGCGTTGTCGTATCGAATTTCCCGCGCAATGCGCGCGGCAGCATCGCAGAGCTCCTTGATCACACTGCGGGGCAACCCAAAGCTCGGCGCCACTTCCACGACCTTTTGGTGGCGGCGCTGCACGGAACAATCGCGCTCGTGCAGATGAATGACGTTGCCGTGTTGATCGCCGAGAATCTGCACTTCAATGTGCTTGGCTCGGGGAATGTATTTCTCCAGAAACACCGACGGATTCCCGAACGCGCGCTCCGCTTCCGAACGCGCCTCCTCCAGCAGGCTCGCGAGATCCGACGCCTTGTGCACGACGCGCATGCCGCGCCCGCCGCCGCCAAACGCGGCCTTGATGATCAGCGGGAAGCCGATTTCCTTCGCCGCCTTCAACGCTGCATCCCGTTCTGTGATGGCCGTTTCAACACCGGGAAGGACGGGAACATTGATCTTCCGGGCCAGCGCGCGCGCTGCGGTTTTGTCGCCCATCATCTCGAGGAGTTCAGGGCGCGGACCGACGAAGGCGATTCCAGCTTTCGCGCATGCGCGGGCAAAGTCCGGGTTCTCGGAAAGAAAACCGTATCCTGGATGGATCGCATCGATGCCCTTCTCCTTTGCAACAGCAACGATGCCTTCAATGTCGAGGTACGCCGCAACCGGCCCCTTGCCTGAGCCAACGAGATAAGCTTCATCGGCTTTGAAGCGATGGAGGCAAAATCGATCTTCGGCGGCGTAGATCGCAACGGTTCGGAGGTTCAACTCAGTCCCTGCGCGGAAAATTCGGATGGCGATTTCGCTGCGGTTGGCAGCCATCAACTTCTTGAACGTGCGCGCCGCTTTAGGCGACGAAGGTTCACTTCGGACGGGTGTGGTCATGCGCCACGTTATATACGGGGCAAAGGGAAAACCGGAAAGCGCAAAGCGGCGTAGCGCAGGTCTCCCACCCGGTCCACCCTCCGCAGCAGGCTGCTGCGGAGGAAGGGCGATACAGCAGACTCGGAGGTCTGCGCGGCGCGACGCCGGCTCGCGATCCGGTTGCGTGGCGAAAGCGGCGCAGGATTTAAATGGCCTTCAAACTTCCCTGACCACGCCCCAATAAACATCGAGGCGTTTCGTCAGATAGAGCCGCACGGCCTTCAGCAGAATCTCTGATTCGAGCTTCTGGCCTGCTGCGACGATCTCCTTCAACGTCCATTCGGGATGCACACGGAAGCTGCCCTGCGCGATGATTGGGCCTTCATCCAGGTGCATGCTGACGAAATGAGCGGTCACTCCCGCGATCTTCACGCCATGCTCGTAGGCCTGCCGATACGCTTGCGCGCCTGGGAAGCTTGGGAGGAGAGATGGATGAATGTTGATGATCTTGTTTTTGAATCGCCACGCGACGTTGGGCGAAAGGATTTTCATGAAGCGGGCGAGGACCAGGAAATCGATTTCGTTCTCGTCGAGCAGCCGCAGCAGGTGCGCCTCGGCGTCCGCGCGTTCGTTCCATGGAATCAACACAAACGGCAGCTTGTGCTCGCGCGCGATGGGTTCCAAGTCCGGGCGATTGCTGATCACGATGACAGGTTCTGCGCGATTCAATCGACCCTGCCGCACCGCGCGGAGGAGCGCCTCGAGGCAATGCGGCTCACGGGTGACGAGAATGGCCATGCGCTGGCGCCGCGATGGATTGGTCAGGCGCATTCGAATTTCCATCTGCAGCACCTTCGCGAGGTCGGCCAATCCGCTCTGGAGGGTTTGGGCGTCGAGTTGCTCCTCCTTCCAGGATGCCTGGAGTGTCATGCTGAATTGCCCCCGCGTCACCTGCTCCTCAAGCGCTTCAATGTTGGCATGCTGTTCGAAGAGAAAACTGGTGACGCGTGCGATGACCCCCGTCTTGTCGCGGCCGATCACCGTAATGGTGGCGAACTGCTTCATGAGCCGCCAATGAAACGAAATTGAGCGGGTGGCGAAAGATAAAACTGCCACCCCGCCCAAGTGAAGACCACGAATCACACAGCGTGTCAGAGCCGCAACAAAAACGGAAAAGAGGGAAAAGGGGTTTAGGCGAATTACGCAAATTTTCGCGATTGAAGAGAGGAAGGTTATCGGGTTTGAATCTTTCACCTCTCCGCCCGAAACCGCTGATTGAAGCCGTCTTTTTATTTCGTGTGATTAGTGTATTTCGTGGTTGAACCTCTTTTTCGGAGCGGCGTTCGGTCCCGTCCCACAGCTACTGCGGTCCGATGCCCACACGAAGAAAACCGGATGACTCCTGTGGATGAACCGGCATGGTTGTTTCCACCTGTTCCGCCGTGACTTCCGATACCATATTCCAATTCACCAGATTCGCAGATTGTTCGACGTGATACCGCTGGCCGGGCACTGACGAGAAGCTGAGGTCAATGCCAATCCTGGTTCGTGTGATTCTCAGGAACGGTTGCCGCCTGAATGGATTTGCAAAGCGGATCAGCACTGGCAAATGGTCCGATGCAACGCGGCTGTCGGTCCAATAGAGATTCTGTGGCAGGACATCCAAAACGTCGGAACGAAATAGTTCGCTGCTCACCACGTTCGACCATAGCAGGCTGGACGGCAGAATGTAATCGTAGCGTCGCGTGAAGCCGTTCGGCGATTGCGTGCTGAACGTCAGTTCACTCCCGCCCGAAATTTCAAGTGGCGTGGTCAGGTGCAATCCAGTGCCCGGGTTGACGAGCCGTTCGACCGATCCCAGCCGGCTCGGTGGCGGCCGCATCAAGTCTTCATTGAAATCACCCGTCAGAACATAGGGAGCCATCGGGTGCGTGGCCCTGAACGTGGTTGCGAAGAAATTCGATATCGCAGCGGTCTCACCTGTGCGCTGTCGCGCTGCGGCAGTGTCCTGGCCCGACTTCAAGTGGACTGTGAATACGTGCAACGGTTCAGGCAATCCCGGCACGGCAATCTCGGCCTCAAACAGGTCGCGCTTCAAGGTCTCGTTCGGAACACCATACGGTTCAAGACTGGCGCCGTGCAGCCAGCTGCGCGCCGCGAGGATCGGATACCGGCTGATGATGGCGCTGCGGATCGATCCATCGTCACTTGAGTTCGTAGCCAGGTGAAATCCAGCGCGGAAAGCCTTAACAAAATGTTCCATCTGCGCAGTGCCGTTGTTGGTCACCGGAATCTCCTGCAGCGCGAGAATGTCGGGGTTCAAGAATTGAACGATCCTCCCAATCGCGCGCACCTGTGGCGAGTTCGTCGTCCAGTTCAACACGCCGTTTCCATGAAGATTATAGTTCAGCAGTGAGAACGCAGCGGGTGCGGCGACACGCACGTTCAACGAAACGGGCGCGGTGAACGCCGCGTCGATGACATTGCTGACCTGAACGTGGTAGAACCCCGAATCCGCGAACTCCGCTCGTGGAAGAGTGAGGGTGGATCCTTGGGCTCCCGCGAGCAGAAAGCCGTCTCGAAACCATTGGAACGACGGCGGCGGATCCGCCTGCGCACGCACTTCAAGGACTGTGGGGCTTCCCTGCAGGACGAGCTGATTGGCTGGCCCATCCAGCACGAGAGGCGCGTATAGATTGGGTGCGGCTGGCAGAACGTCGATGAATCGTGTTCCAACACGCAGGTCGTCGATCTCGATCGAACCAATCCCCGCCGCCTGCCGGAATGCATACGCAGCTACGTTGAACGAGTCCGCTGGTTCCGACACGACAACGTGAAAATCCGCTTCGGAGATGGGATCGATCCAGAGCTTCGTCGCCGCATTGCTGTTCACGAGGCGCGTCACGACCACGTAATCCGCGTTCAGATTCAGCTCAAAAGGCCATACGGCGGCAGGAGCGGAACCGCTGGCGGAGGAGAGGCCGATTCGAATTTTTCCGGGGCTTGCAGCTGGCGAGAAAATCCAGATGCGCCCGCATATCGCCGTCGCGGAGTTGCCTTTGAAATGCGCAACGTAACCGCCCGCCGACCCTGGCGGGGCTGTGACCCGCAAACGAAAGCTGCTGTAGAAACGATTCGTCGAGTCGCCACTCGCGAACGGCCCACCCGCGAGCGCGGCGTTGACGTCTTCGGTGTTGAACCCGTTCAACACGAGCCTGCCTGAACTGACCACAGCCTGGCCTGGAGCTCCGCTATGTGTCTGCCAAATGGCAGAGGCTGCCGTGAGCGCGGCGTCGGGGTACGAAAACTCCTCGTTCAACAGGACGCCACCATGCAGCAACTGATGACATGTGAAGAAGATAATGATGGTAAGAACGATCCCTCCCCTTGCTTTCCCTGTTCCCTGAAGCATGCGGGAATCCTTGTGAAGATCAGCCTGCGCGTCAAAAGAATTCCGCGTCGTCGCGAACGCCGATGGCAACACCCATCATGTCACCGCTTTTCGTTGTAACTTGATTGCGAATACTTGCTGGCGGCGAGCTGAGCGGCCGTTGCGGTCAGCGTGTCATCCAGTCCGCATTCGTGCCAATCGATCCCGTGGTGTTTCGCCGCCACGTCGAGCATCGCCCGCTCCCAATCCGCACGCATGAGCGACACAGGCGGCGGTTGCACAGAGCCCTGGATCAGCAGGCCGTCGCGCGTGCGTCGCTGCGCTGCGCCTGCGATCTTGCGGCCGTTCCAGAGAACATCGAATTGTTCGTGGCCGGCGAAACATTGCCCGGGCGCCGACTTTCGACAGCAGGGCGCCAACTCGGTTTTGACGCCGAGGACGCTGAATGCATCCACGATCCACGCGTGAATGCGTTGGTAACTTTCAATGGCCTTCAGTTCATACCATGCGTGCCCCGGGGGAACTGCCGCACTATACGTCCAGTCCGCATCGTGCGGCACAATGCCGCCGCCCGTTGGTCGCCGAATCAGCGGGCGCAGCATCGTTGTCGCTGAGACTTCGGAATACTTTTGAAAGTAGCCAAACGTCGCTGCGGGTTCGATCCAGCCGTAAAATCTGAGAACTGGCGCGCCCAGGTTCGGTGCGGAAACCAACAACGTCTCATCGAGCGCCATATTGAAAGCGGACTCGCAAAGCCCCGGCTTGAGAAGCAGCCAGCGGTTCACTCGGCGCCCTTCTTCCTGGCAGTCGTCAGCAGCGGATCCGTCACGCCGATTCGCGGACACAACGCCAGCACCTCGCAGTTGGGGCAATCGGGCTTTCGCGCGTAACAACGCCGGCGTCCGTGCCAGATGAGGAGGTGACTGAACAATGTCCAATGGACTTCCGGAACGAGTTGCATCAAAGCCGACTCGACCTTCACTGGATCGGTTTCACGCGTAAGGCCCAGACGCAGTGAGAGACGTCCGACGTGCGTGTCCACGACCACGCCCACGGGTGTGTTGAAGGCGTTGCCGAGAACAACATTCGCGGTCTTGCGGCCGACACCGCCGAGTTCGACGAGACTTTCCATCGTGCGCGGAACCTCGCCGCCGTGCTGACTCACGATCGCCTGGCAGCACGCCTTGATGCTCCTTGCCTTGTTGCGGTAAAAGCCCGTGCTCTTGATGTCCTGCTCGAGCGTGCCTAGGTCTGCGGAGGCAAAATCAGCGGCCGACCGGTACTTCTTGAACAAGCCGGCTGTGACGATGTTCACGCGCTTGTCTGTGCATTGCGCGGAAAGGATGGTCGCGATCAGCAATTCCAGCGGATTCGAAAAATTCAGTTCGCAATGCGCATCGGGGTAGGCGGATTGCAAGCGGGAAATGATTTTTCCCGTTCGCTCAATTTTCGCCTGAAGTGATTCGCGCGGCATGGCGGCAACTGTACGGCGGGCTTTGCATTCGGGCAAGCGATGGCACCACAGCGAAACAGACAGCGCGGCAGAGCCGCAGCCGAAACGGGAAGCGGTAAAACGGTTTGCGCGAATTACGGGAATGGAAGAGAGGAACCTTAACCACGGATGGACACGGAGGAACACAAATCAACGGCGAAAGAGTTGCATGACCACGAAAAACACGAATCACACGAAACAAAAAGCCCATTCTTCCACGCAAGCCAAAGACGAATTTGACCGCGGGTTGCAACGGATACCTAAGGCCACACGGTCTTACGCGAATTTCACGAATTGTCGCGAATTAACGGCAGAGTTGTTAACCAAGGATGAACACGGGTTAGAAGAACAAAATCCCACTCCTCTCTCTGCTACCTCTGCTTGCTCCTGTTCAATGCCGTTTGCCGTTCCCGACTTTCGCGGCCTTCGCGTCGTTCCCATGAAGCCTCTTGGTCTTTGCCTCAATTGCTTGCGGCGGGAAGATCGGTTGAAACGCCAGACTCTGCAGGCACCGAGTTGGTCGGCGCGATTGTGGCTGGTGTGTAGGCGGCTTGTTTCAGGATCCGCGGATAGTGCCGGCCTGTGGCCTTATGGACGATCATGTCCAGCAAGGTGAAGTGGTTCAAAAGGCTGAGTACGAACGCGATGGCAACGAGCGTCAGCACAATCTTCGGCCAGCTGGTAGGCGCGTCGCCGAAGCGGTCGGTCGCGATCGCCGCGCCCTCCGGGAGCGCCGCCACCTGCGTCAGTGAAGCTCCGAACGGCACGTTCAATCGCGCCTTGGCGTTTACTGCCCAGCCGTTTGCATCGAGAATCGGGCCGAGATTCCGTTTTCGGAGCTTCAGCCAGGCGATGATCATGGACGGCGTTGAAATGAGCAGCACCAACCCTGTCACGACGAGGCACAGCTTCCAGAATGGGAGCATGAAAATCCCAGTCGCATACCCAAGCAGCGAGGTGATTAAAGCTCCAATCCCAGCGATTGCCACGCTGATCGCAGCAACCGTTCCGACATCCACCTTTTTCGGCGCAGGTCCAGTCTTGTCGAGATTTGCCGTTGCACTTGCCGCCGACGCGAGCTTCTCGTTCGCCTTGGCGTCCGCGGCGGCGGCGCGCTTGGCCACCTGTTCCTCGATAAGGCGGACGAGCTTCTTGTATGGCGACCAAAACGCCTGGCGCAGGCTGATGGGATTATCGACGATTTTCGTGATGGTCGCGTCCCAGTCGCGGCCTTTGCGGTCGTAGAATAATCCGTTGCGGCCGACCATGAGATTATCCGAATCGCCATTCGACACGATGGCCACAATCGAGCGCTTTTCACCTGTGGCTTTCCGCACGCAGTCGCAATACGCCAGATAGGCGCCTGCAAGGCCGGCCATAAGCGCGTGTTTGGCGGCATCTTCAACAGCGATGCACAATGCGCAGGCACGCTGGTCGAGGTAGAGAACACCACATTGGAAAATCGCGGCGCGGCCGTCAGCGTCGTAGAAGTCCCGGAAGTTGACGAAGTTCTCGCACAGCCGATGAAGGTCGCGCACATAACGGGCGAGCTTCTCAACGTTCGCGATGGATGAGGCTTGAGGCTCCAGGGCCTTGTCCTGCGCAATCACTTCGCCCAGCCGCTGCTGCGCATCGCTGCCGAGAATTTCCCGGACGCGAGCGATTCCCAGTTTTTCGACAATGGCACCAGCCTTTGCCGCCTGCCATTCATCGTAGCGCGCGAGCTTTGCCTGCAGTGCAAGCCAGTCGGCCTCGGTCAATTCTGACTTGTCACCGAGCAACGGCTGAACAGCGCTTGCTTTGAACGTTGCCATGGCGGCAGCGTGGGCGGGATTGATTCCTGTCGTGAGGGAGAGGGGTTTGCCCGGGGCAACGTGTGCAAGCGGGAAACCCGCCGCTTCAGAAGCATTGAGGCTCAAGTCTGCCCCCGCAAACGCTGCGTAATCTTCTTCACGTCGATTTAACGCAGGCAAGGAGCGCGCATCAAACGCAGCCAGCCGCGCCCGCCCAAAGTAATCGTCCACCTTGCCCTTCACTGCCTTCACCGAAGCGCTCGCAGCCGGGGTGGCGCCGCCCAAGGGCAGCAGGGCTGCGCTGTCGGTGTCGCCTTGCTTCGTCCATCCATCGAAGGCCGCGCATGCTGCGAAGAACTGATCGATGTGGGCCTGGTCGATTCCCGGTTTCCCAGAACGATCGGCAACCGTTCCGCAACATTCCTGGATTTCCGCAATCACCTTTCGCAGCGGTCCCTCTGGCGCTGATTCCGCAATGATTACGCCATCACCATTGAACGTCGTGTTCGCGAAGATGCGTGTCGCGTCTGAGGCGTCCGCCAGGGCGATTGTCGGCGACTGCGCATTGCCAAGGTTCTCGTTAATTTGTCGCGCCGATGCGAGCAGCTTTTCCCCTTCGGGCGTGGCTGTGCTGATGGCATCCAGCGGAACAGAGTCGCCGCCTTTGACGAGTACATCCGGATTCTTGAGCAACCCGCCCGCCCACTTCACAGCGGCTATCAATTCTGGCGCCCGGATCCGTCCGTCCTTGTCAGCGTCAACGAGGGCGAGCGTTTTCGGATCAAATTCCAGTCCACTCGCGGGGCTCGCCAGGGCGACCCAAAGCTTTTGGTCCAGCTCATCGAGGCGCATCAGGTCTGCGCCACTGTCGAGCCTGACCTGGTCGAAACCGCCCGCCCGAAAAAAACGCCAGACGTGCGTTGGCCGCGCTTTGTTGATGTTCAGCATGGCTGCCCTTTCTCGAGCTCCCGTGAGTGCGTGGAGATCAGAATTTATACGCAATTGCGGTGACCCATTTCAGGTCGTTCTCATCCCGGCCGGGAGCAGGTTCGTTGTCGTAAGTGTCCTGGATGAAACTGCGCAGGCTGAAGCTTTCCGTCAGGTCGGCTTCGATCCCTATCTCGGCATTCAGGAGGAAGTTGTCGAAGTCGTCGACCTGGGGCAGGAACTCCACCGACTGCCAGATTCGGGCGCGGTCGTTGATCTTGAAGTTGAATTTCTCAGCCAGGCGGAGAGCGAGGTAATTGTCCTCTTCACCATCGAGCCGTTCGAGCACGTAGCTCGGGCCGGCTTCAACGCTAAGGTCCATGCGATCTTCCTTGATCAGGTAATAGCCGGCCCCAGGGCTGAGCGTGATGCGATAATCCACGTTTGCAACGTCATCATGGAGCGCTTCGAGACGGCCATAGCCATACAGACGCTCATTGAAGAGGTGATTGTATTGGCCGAACGCGCGCGCGGAACTGGCAGTCGTCTCTTCCTCGCCGTCGATTTCCGTCGTCCCGTAGGCAGCATCGGCCCCGAGACTGATCTCGTGCTGGTCCCATTTCTTTCCCGTGGAAAGATTGAGGGTACCCATCACGGTTTCGCTGTTGCCGCGTGTCATCGTGAGCCCAAACGCAGCGCTGCTCTTCCAGGCCGTGGGATCATCGGCGGGGGCCTGGGCAATGGCGGGTTGGGTGGATGTCGCAGCAGCTACGGCAGCCGCGAAGCAGGGGAGCATGGATTTGTATTTCATGGTTGCTTTTGGATCACTAAACGCGGCAAACGGCCTTGAACCTTATCAGCCGTGTCATTGCCGGGTTATTTTCTGAACAATTGATTGATCGCTGACGAGGCATTTGTGACGGCCTGGTTCGACAACGATTGCACCTGACGCTTGAGATCCTCAACCGCCTGCTTCTGCTCGGGAGACAAGTTGAGACGGGAAAGTTCCTTCAGGTTTTTGACAGCGTCTTCCCAGCGCTGGTCCTTGACCATCAGGCGCGCCTTTTCGATCAACTGCTCGGTCTCGTCCTTGAAAGCGGCGATGGCCGGACCTGCGGCTGCTATGGAGTTGCTGGCGGTTTGTGTGACTTGTGCCTGAATGCGGCCCGCGGTTGCGCGCGCGTCCGCAGTTGCCTGCTGTGCCGTCGCCTTGAGTTCGGATGCAGCGCCGGAGGCCGCTGCCTTGAGCTTCGTCGCCGTGGATTCAGATTCCTTCGCGGGCGGACTAACGGATTCCGAATTCGAATTCTTATCGCACCCGTTCAGAATCAGAAGGGCACCAACGGACAAAGCGGCAAGTTCCTTCTTGATGGTCATGTCGGCCGCAGTAGAAGCCGACTGATGCGATCTCCGCAAGCGCAATCCGCTGTTCCGCCAAGGGGCGGGCGCATCCTGGCAGCGGCCGCAGCCCAACCTTCAGGGTGCTTCAATGGCCGCTTTGGATCGTTTGGAATGATTGCCCTGCCGGTTCGCGCACGCTGAAGCGGCGTGAACGCCGCGGTCCTTGTGGGTTATTGCCTGGCGCAGTGACAGACCTCAGACGAGTTCCGCTTCGTTGACGCGTTCCGGCCGGAACAGCGGCGTTCCGTCGGCAGCTTCGGGATACTCGAACACCTTGCCCTCGTAATTGCGAATCACGACACGGTCGGCATTGCGGCTAAGCACGTATTCCGGACTGACGGGCACTTTGCCGCCGCCGCCAGGAGCGTCGATGACATAGGTGGGAACAGCGTAACCCGTCGTGTGCCCGCGCAATTGCTCCATGATCTCGAGGCCCTTGCGAACGCTTGTTCGGAGATGTGCTGAGCCCGCAATTAGATCGCACTGGTAGATGTAATAGGGTCGCACGCGGCACATCAGCAATTTTTGCACATGCGCCTTCATGAGATTCGCATCGTCATTCACATGCCGCAACAGGACGGTTTGGTTCCCGAGCGGAATGCCCGCATCCGCCAGCCGGCCGAGTGCTTCACGCACTTCTGTGGTGAGCTCGCGCGGATGATTGGAATGCACGCTCATGAACAAGGGATGATATTTCTTCAGCATGGCGCACAACGCGGGCGTGATGCGTTGCGGAAGAAAGATGGGAATGCGCGTCCCGATCCTCAGGAACTCAACGTGCGGAATGGCCCGCAACTGGCTGAGAAGGTGTTCGAGTTTGTCATCACTCAAGAGCAACGGATCGCCACCGCTCAGCAGCACATCGCGGATTTCCGGGTGCTCGCGAATGTATGCGATCTGGCGGTTGAATTCGGGATGAAAATCATATCCCGCGGCGTTGCTCACCAGGCGTGAACGAGTGCAGTAACGGCAATACGCCGCGCAACGATCGGTCACGAGAAACAGCACGCGATCGGGGTAGCGATGAACAAGCCCGGGAACGGGCGAGTGCGAATCCTCGCCACACGGATCGCTCATTTCCCACGGCGCCGTGGCGGTTTCCTCGAGGCGCGGAACGACCTGGCGCCGAATCGGGCAATGTTCATCTGCGGGATCAATCAGATTGAAAAAGTAAGGGGTGATTGCCAGCGCGAGCTTGTGATTGGCGAGCTGCGTGCCGGCGTGTTCCTCGGGCGTCAGCGTGGGCATCAGCATCTGCAGTTGCTGCAGCGTGGTGATGCGGTTCTTCAACTGCCAGCGCCAGTCATTCCATTCCGTGTCCGGAACGTCTTCCCAGAATCCTTTTCCGGCTGATTTGAACTCTTTTAACGATTCGAAACTTCGACCTGCGGGCGGCTCCTCGCCGCTCTCCCGTGGAGTTGCGCTGTGCATTTTCTAGTTATGGTTAGCGCACTATAGATTTGAAGCCCCTCCTGTCAAGCGAGGGGAACTCCCGCGCACCGTGCATCCCGGGAGGTGGTTCACCCGGAGCGCTTTAGCCAGCCGGGCATGCGAATTTCTGACGGGCCGGGATTGCGCAACGTGCGCAAAAACGCTCAGGGAATTCCCTTCCGGCAAATGGTGAAAACCTCGCAGCGAGGCGCTTTACCCCGCGATGAACCCGTTGAACAGCATCGCTTTGCGCCCTTCTGAATTCCCTCAAAGCCATTGGCATCGCTGATGCGAGAGGGGTGTTGATTGCAAAACACGAACTGAATAAAGCCTATGAGAAAGTCTCTTGATGTAATCGCTGAAACCATCCGCACTGCACAACACCCTTTTCCGCATGTGGTGGACCGGCCGCACAAGGAACAAAAACACCGTTACGAACGCCGCAAGGTCAAGGAGTACATTCGCCTGGTCGATTGGGGCGTCGAAGCGTGAATGAGTCGTGCCCGAATGAGCACGCCTAAGGCTGCAGCGCAGATAGAGCAGGTGGATCGGAATCCGCCGCGGCGGCCGGCTTCAGCGCGAGTCGCCGTGCATCCAGCGAGTTGAGCTCGCGGATCATCGAATCCGAAACCCGGTTGCGGATTGGACCGCTCCGCTTGCGCAAGCCAAAGAACGATCCCGAGAAGTTCTGCTCCGACAGATAGGCCGCGAGCAAGGATCGGTAGTCATCGACCACTCCGATCAGCTCCTGCGACACCCGGGGCCGCAGCAGTTCGAGTTGCTGGAGTTTTTGCTGCAACGCGGTTCGCTGGTTCAATCCGTCCCAATCGCGGACGACCACCTGCAGCGGGATCTGGGAACGCCGCGGCATCTCCTGCGGACGCGATCGGACTTCCACAGGCGCCTGCACGATGTTGTCGAGCTTCTCCCAGCTCGCCTCCCAAGTGAAGGTTTGCGCAAGGTCGCGTCCCGTGAATCCAACAACCTGGAGCGCCCACCATTTCTCCACGTCCAGCTGGGTTTTGAAATGAGGACTGAAGCCCGAGAGAAAGGCGAATTGCCAGTTACGATGATTCCCCAGCCGCGCAAGACTGTTGCGCAGGCACGCGCGGCCGTCTTTCAATTGCATCAGCTGGCGAACGAACATTTGCGCGCTCGCCCGGAAAACCTCGATCTCAGGCTCGACTAATTGCTCGCGCCCCGGCCAGCTGAGTTGTTCGAAGGTGAGCGGCGCCTTTCGATGCAATACATAGCGTGCGCGGGCTGATGGATCCGCGCGCCGCTCATTGACGATGAGGCGGTTCAGGATCAATCCGTTTTCGCGGCCGCGCGCGGACGGCATCAGGTAATCCAGTTTTTCCGTGGCGAGAATTTCCTGCGCAATGCCTTCCGCCAGCCAAAGCGGAAGTTCGGCGGCATGGTGGTGCGCATCGCGGTTTGCGATCTCCAGCAGGCAGGCATGCACCAGGGTGCGGACAAACACATGCGAAGTGACCGCGTCCGGCAGATCAATTCGATAGGCCCAGCTGCCAAGCGAGCGCTCCACAATAATCGTCGGCTGCTCGTACGGGGAGCGGGCGGGGCGTGCACGGAGAAAAATTTTGCCGCGCGCGGATCCCTGAAGATCGAATTGGCGCCACGCCGCCTGCTTGATGCGTTCGGCCGCAATAACCTGCACCGCGGGGGCGAGCGGAATGGATGTGTCATCGCCCCTGTAGTAGCGCGACGTGTAACCGCTTGCGCCGGGATACGCGACAAACTGGCCTGAGACGCTGCGAGCCGTCGCGAGTTCCGGACGAGGCTGCGCCGGCGCTTGGGTGACCAGCAGTCCGAAAGCGATGGCGCACAGCGTTTTCACGTCAGGAGTTCAGTCGGGCTTGGAAGCCTTGGGCTTCTTCTCGGTTTTCGCGGGAGCCGCCGCCTTCGTTTCTGCGCCGGGTTTGGAGTCCTTGGCAGGAGCCGGCGCGGTCGCGGCGGCGTCCTTCTTCGCAGCTTCCTTGTAACCTTCGCTGCGATAATCCGTGATGTAGAAACCGCTGCCCTTGAAGATAAGTCCGGCCCCGGCGCTGATTTTTTTCGTGACCTTCCCGCGGCCCCATTTTTTCTTTGCGCACAGGTCTTCCGGGCAAATTGCCAGTGGCTTCTCCGCCATGCTTTGAAATTTTTCGAATTCGTGTCCGCACTTTTCGCAGACGTATTCGTAAGTCGGCATACGCTGCAATGTAATAGAGACCGCGGGCGCAACGGTCAAGCGTCGCGATTCCACCGATGCCAGGCCGGCTCGTCGTGACACTGCTCGTGTATTCTCGCCCTCCTCCACTCTGAGTTGAAGGGAATCATTTCTCGTGTCATCTGCGACGCAACGCCGCAATTTCTTTGTTGGCTTCGCTTGTTCCTTTCGTATTGTGAACAGCACGTTTTTAAGAACAGGAATTCATTATGGCCAGAACTGAACGTCAAAAAATTTCCAATCGCGAAGCGGTCGCGGACATGCCGGATTGGATGAAGGACAAACATTGCCCGCATAAAAAGAAATACATGTCGGGCAAGCGGATCATGCCGAAGAACATCAACGGCAAGGAGAAGCTCGCCTACATCATTGATGAGACGTTCCTGGCCTACAACTCGGCACGTCTCAAGGAAGCCTGCCAGCTCTTCGCGAATCGGATGCTCGACCAGGATGTCACGATCGGCATGAGCATCTCCGGCGCATTGACGCCCGCGGGCCTCGGCTGCTCCAGCATCATCCCGCTGATCAAGGCGGGTTTCGTGGACTGGATCGTGTCGACCGGCGCGAATCTCTACCACGACATGCACTTTGCGCTCAATTACCCGGTCCATTCGGGCAGCTTCAAATTCGACGACACGGACCTCCGCGACAATGATTTGGTGCGCATCTATGACGTCGTGATCCCGTATTCCGACGGCCTCATGGCGACGGACGATTTGCTGCGCGAACTCCTGATAAAGCCGGAGTTTCAGAAGGAGATGGGCACCGCGGAGCTGCATTATCTGATCGGACGCTACTGCGCGGAATGGGAGCGGAAGCACAAACTCAAGGACGTGTCGGTCCTTGCTGCGGCGTATCGTGCGGGCGTGCCGTGCTACACCAGTTCACCTGGTGATTCGACGATTGGCATGAACTTCGCCGGCGTGGAATTGCGCGGCAACAAGCTGCGGGTGAATCCGTCGATCGACGTCAATGAAACCACTGCATTCGTGCTCGGCGCGAAGCGTGGGGGTGGACGCAGCGGCGTTGTGCTCTGGGGAGGCGGCAGCCCGAAGAATTTCATGCTGCAGACCGAGCCGCAGATTCAGGAAGTCCTGCGAATGAAAGAGGTCGGCCAGGATTTCTTCATCCAGGTGACTGACGCGCGGCCTGACACAGGCGGCCTGTCTGGCGCGACGCCGGGCGAAGCGGTGAGCTGGGGCAAGGTGGATCCCACCAAGCTTCCCGACGCCGTGGTTTGCTACACGGATACGACGATCGCAATGCCGCTCTTTACGCATTACGCGCTCGCAAAACACAAGCCGCGCAAGTTGAAGCGGCTCTATGACCAGCGCGGCAAGCTGCTGAAGGATTTGACTCGCGAGTACTTCAAGCACAATGGCGTCAAGATGCTCGACGGCAGCGAGCCTCAACTGGACTGACTTACTAACCCAAACGAGACAACTACTCAGAGCAAGGCCGGGAACTGCTTCCCGGCCTTGTGTTTGTACGATTCGATGATTCGAACTATTGCCGCGGCGTTCCCGCTTCAGAGGCCTTCGGCAGGCGGTCCGCCGGAGGCGGCGGACCGCTGAACGAACGCAGAGCGAAAGGGCGGCAAGGAGAGCCTGGCAATTCATGAAACAACGGACCAATGCGACAGGAGCGTGGTGACATGCACAGACTCTCGTGTCGAATGCGTCTTCATTCTCACTCTCTTCCGCTCGGAGCGGAGGAGAGGTCTGGGGAGAGGAGAGACAGGCGTCGGCCAGAAAAGGTTGTCAGCGCGAATCTGGCCATGCTGTGTAAATTCCGCCAGGAGCATCACGTGATTTCTTTGCGTGGCTGCTCCGCGACCCAAGTTTTATCAAGGCGATTTACTGCGAATTCTGCCCGCTGCAGCTGTTGTGTACGGCTCCGTACACCAGATTGGAGGGCCATGGCACATGCAGTGCTTTTCCGGCGGACATGACGCGTTCTTGCTCATCAAAACGACGCACAATTTTAATCAATGCCACTCGCTCGGCGGTTTGTAGCCGTCATCCTTCGCCGCAATAAGTTGTTTTATCGCGGGCCGCACTGCTGTGAACACACTGCAATCACAGGACCGTGAGCTGACTCGAGCAGGCCGGGCCGCGCTCGAGGTGGGTTTGGTTCGCGGACAGAGCACTGTCGTTTCTGCGTTCGCGACAAATCCCTTGAAGCTGCTGACGCCGCGTGCACGGGGGCAAAGCGTCTGGGCATGCACAAGCAGCTTCGGCGGGGGATTGGTGGCGGGCGACGAAACTCTGCTTGAGGTGCGGATTCGCGCGGGCGCGCGCTGCTTCGTCGGGACACAGGCGTCCACGAAGGTTTACCGTAACGAGACCGGGCTTCCGTGCGGGCACGAGACCCTGGGGTTCGTCGAACGCGACGCGATTCTCGTGTTCGCGCCCGATCCGGTTCAAGCGTTTGCGCTTTCGATTTACCGGCAGAAGCAGGTGTTTCAGTTGTTGCCGGGCGCGGGATTGGTGCTTGTGGATTGGTTTACTTCGGGCCGCGCGGCGCGGGGCGAACGCTGGGCGTTCTCTTTGTTCCAGTGCCGAAACGAGGTGTTCATTGAGGACCGTCGCGTGTTCCTGGATTCTCTTTTGCTGGATTGCACGCGAACCGAGTTGAAGGGCGCCCATCGGCTGGGCCGCTGGAACTGCATCGCCACGGTGCTGCTGGCGGGAACGCCCCTGGAGGAGGGCGCGCAATCCATTCAGTTGGATGTCGCGTCGCGTGCGGTTGGCAAACAGGATGCGCTGATCGTCAGCGCCAGCGCCACCGAGGATGGCGTGCTGGTGCGCATCGCGGGCGAGAGCGTCGAAGCCGTGGGCCGCGAAGTGCAACGGCTTCTGTATTTTGTGAAGGAAATCCTGGGTGATGATCCCTGGGCACGACGACAATGAACAACGCGCGCAAATGCAAAGCGGCATGGCCGCGCTAAACTGAATTCAAACTGGCGATGCATCTTTCCCCACGTGAAATCGACAAGCTGACGCTGCACCAGGCGGGATTTCTCGCGCAGAAGCGGCTGGCGCGCGGATTGCGACTGAACCATCCCGAAGCCGTCGCATTGATCGCCACGCAGTTGCAGGAGTTCATTCGAGACGGCCGCGCAGTCGCTGAACTCATGCAGTTGGGCAGGCATTTGCTTGGACGAAACCAGGTGATGAGCGGGGTTCCTGAGATGATTCACGATGTGCAGGTGGAAGGCACGTTTCCGGACGGAACCAAACTCGTGACAGTCCATCATCCCATCGCGCTGGAAAACGGCGATCTCACACTGGCGTTGCACGGCAGCTTTCTGCCGATCCCTGAGTTGTCTTCGTTCAAACCGGACAAGGAATCCATCCAGCCGGGATCGTGCGAGATCCTGGACGGAGACGTTGAGTTGAATGCGGGACGGGCGGCCGTGGAGTTATCGGTCACCAATCTCGGCGATCGGCCTGTGCAGGTTGGCAGCCATTATCATTTTATCGAAACGAATCCCGCGTTGCAGTTTGATCGCGGCGCTGCCTACGGCAAGCGTCTCGACATCCCGGCGGGCACGGCGGTGCGCTTTGAACCGGGCGAATCAAGGACCGTGCGGCTGGTCGAGATCGCGGGCCGCAAGATCATTCGCGGCGGGAACAATGTCGCCAGTGGGAAGGTTTCGGCAGCGGCAAAGAAGGCGGCCCTGTTGCGCGTAAAACAAAAGCAATTCGGGAACACCCGGTGATTTCCACGATGCCGGCCGCTGCAGTCATTCCATTCTGAGAAAACCACCTTTTATGGCGCATAAAATGAAGCGTTCGCATTACGCGGACATGTTCGGGCCGACGACGGGCGACAAAGTACGGCTCGGCGACACTTCGCTGTTCCTGGAGGTGGAGAAGGATTTCACCAGTTATGGCGACGAATGCAAATTCGGCGGCGGCAAAGTGATTCGCGAGGGGATGGGCCAGGCGGCCGGTGTGGGTGATCGCGATGCGCTGGATTGCGTCATCACCAACGCGCTCGTGCTGGATTGGAGCGGGATCTACAAGGCCGATATCGGCATCAAGGACGGTTTGATTGCCGCCATCGGAAAGGCTGGGAATCCTGACGTGATGGCGGGTGTGACACGAGGCATGATCGTGGGTGTCACGACGGAGGTGATTGCGGGGGAAGGCTTGATCCTCACTGCGGGCGGCTTCGATTCGCACATTCATTTCATTTGCCCGCAACAGGCGCATGAAGCGATTGCGGCTGGATTGACGACGATGGTCGGCGGCGGAACGGGCCCTGCGGTGGGCACCTGCGCGACAACGTGCACGCCAGGTTCCTTCAACTTGCGCATGATGCTGCGGGCGGTGGATTCATTGCCGCTCAATTTCGGATTCACCGGGAAAGGCAACACGGCGTTGCGAGCCGGATTGCCAGAACAGATCCAGGCCGGTGCGATTGGATTGAAGCTGCACGAGGATTGGGGAACCACGCCCGCAGCCATCGATTGCTGCCTAAAGATCGCGGACGAGTTCGACATCCAGGCGACGATTCACACCGACACATTGAACGAATCTGCATTCGTGGAAGGCACGATCGCCGCCTTTAAGGGCCGCACCATCCACACCTACCACAGCGAAGGCGCGGGCGGCGGACATGCGCCCGACATCATTCGAATTTGCGGCGAACCAAATGTACTGCCGAGTTCCACCAATCCAACGAGGCCGTACACGGTGAACACCATCGACGAGCACCTCGACATGCTCATGGTTTGCCATCACCTGGATCCAAATCTGCCTGAGGACGTCGCATTTGCTGAAAGCCGGATTCGAGGCGAAACGATCGCTGCTGAAGATATTCTTCACGACATCGGCGCGATCAGCATGATGAGTTCGGATTCGCAGGCGATGGGCCGAATCGGGGAAGTGATCACCCGCACATGGCAGACTGCCGACAAGATGAAGCAGCAGCGTGGCAGGCTGCCTGAGGAAAGCGGTGACAATGACAACGTGCGGATCAAGCGTTACCTCTCGAAGTACACGATCAATCCTGCGCTCGCCCATGGAATGGCGCACATCATCGGATCGGTCGAGAAAGGAAAGCTCGCCGATCTGGTGCTTTGGAAACCGGCGTTCTTCGGCGCGAAACCCGAGATGGTGATCAAGGGCGGAGTAATTGCGTGGTCACAGATGGGCGATCCGAACGCGAGCATTCCCACGCCGCAACCTGTGATCATGCGGCCCATGTTCGGGAGCTTTGGCAAGGCTTCGGGCCCCTGCGCGATTTCGTTTGTCAGCCAGGCTGCGAAACAGCGTGGCGTTGGAAAGTCGTATGGCTTGAGCAAGCGAATCGAAGCGGTGAAAGGCTGCCGCATTGTGAGCAAGCGGGACATGAAGTGGAACAACGCCCTGCCGAAAATCACTGTCGATCCTGAAACCTACGAAGTCCGCGCAAACGGTGAGTTGCTCACGTGCGAACCCGCAAAAGTGCTGCCGCTCGCGCAACGATATTTTCTTTTTTGACAACAGCATGGGGACCCGATTGCAACCACCTGAAATCTGCGCGCCGCAGCCAATTGAAGGATCGCCGAACGCGACGGAGCGTAACGAATGGCTCGTCTGGCAATTGGTGGATTCTGCATTTCCGACGGGTGGCTTTGCGCACTCAAACGGCCTCGAAGCGGCCTGGCAACACGGCGAGGTGAGGAACCGCGCGGAGTTGGTCTCGTTCACTGAAGCCAGTCTGGATCAACTTGGACATGCTTCCCTGCCGTTTGTGACCGCGGCCTGGACCGAGCCGCAACGGCTCCCTGAATTCGATGCGCTGTGTCACGCGTTCACATCGAATCATGTAGCCAACCGTGCGAGCCGTTTGCAGGGAAAGGCATTCTTCAACGCAGTCCGAAAAGTGTTCCTGGGCGAGCGAGCGGCGGCTCTCCAAGACACCCCGTGGTCGCACATGGCGCCCATGTTCGGCGCCTGTTTGCGAGAAGCCGGAATCGACCGCATCGCGGCGGGTCGCATGTTCGTCTTCCAGCACCTGCGTGGAACCTTCGCCGCCGCCGTGCGGCTGAACATTGTTGGTCCCATGGACGCGCAGGTTCTGCAGAATTGCCTGTCAGGCGTGGCGGAAGCCGTGCTGGCCCGTTGCGGCTCGCTCTCGTTGGATGACCTCGCCCAGACGGCTCCGCTGCTGGACCTGTGGCAGGGTGCGCAGGATCGACTGTATTCCCGGTTGTTCCAGAGCTGAATGTCGGGATCGCGGAACGATTAAAACGAAACACGAACATGAAACTCCTTCTGCATTATCATCACAGTGACGCCAACGGTCACAGTCATCGCGGCGTATTCGACGAACGCGACCGGCCGCTTCACCGCGATTTCCGCGAACGCGCGTTTACGGTGGGCATCGGCGGACCTGTGGGCAGCGGCAAGACGGCGTTGACGCTGCAGTTGTGTCTTCAGTTGCGCGAACGGATGAACATCGCGGTTGTCACCAACGACATCTTCACGCGCGAGGATGGCGAGTTCCTGACAAGGCACAACGCGCTGGAGGCGGAACGCATTCGCGCGGTGGAAACGGGCGGCTGTCCGCACGCCGCGATCCGCGAAGACATTTCTGCGAATCTCATGGCACTTGAAGACCTGCATCAACGATTCACGCCCGACATGTTGTTCATTGAATCCGGCGGCGACAACCTCGCGGCGTGTTTCAGCCGCGAGCTTGCAGACTTCACGATTCAAGTCATTGATGTGGCGGGTGGCGACAAGATCCCGCGCAAAGGCGGGCCGGGCATCACGCAAACCGACCTGCTGGTGATCAACAAAACGGATCTGGCTCAGGCGGTCGGAGCGGACCTGACAGTAATGGAGCGAGACACTTTGAAAATGCGGGGCGCTGGGCCGTTCGTGTTTGCGCAGGTGAGGAACGGAGTGGGGGTGGAATCGATCATCGGCCACATTCTTCACGCGTGGCAGCACGCCATGGGGGTGGCGCATCCGCATTGAAGCGTTAGAGTTTTGCGATCTTCGAGAGGATCGACGTCGTCGATTTTCCGGGCACGATCGGAAGGATCGCCACCGTGCCGCCTGCGCTTTCCACCGCGCGGCGTTCGTCCTGGTTGATCGTTTCCAATGTGTAATCGCCGCCCTTGACGTAAACATCCGGTTGCGCGCGCATGAGGAATTCCGTGGCAGTTTTTTCGGGGAAGACGCAGACGCCGCTGACACTTTCCAGCGCGGCGAGGACGATGGCGCGATCGGATTCGGAGTTGACCGGACGCGAAGGACCTTTCAACTCGCGGACGGACGCATCGGCGTTCAGCCCGATCAGCAGGGCATCGCCAAGGTCCCGGGCCATTGCGAGATAGGTGACATGGCCTGGATGCAGAATATCGAAGCAGCCGTTTGTGACGACGAGTTTCCTGCCCGCGTGACGCAACTGCTGGCGCCAGCCAGGAAGCTGCGCCGCGGTAAGGATCTTCGCCTGAAATTGCACGGGCGCAGTGTGTCCGAGGTGCCGCCCCAGCGCAACCGTACGAGTTCGGAAGGAGATTACCCGTCTCGCACGCGGTGAACGTGGATGAATACGGATTCAAAGGGAAAACAGGTTTCCGCGAATTCCACGAATTTGCGCGAATCGAAGAGAGGAACTTTAACCACGGATGAACACGGATCTGAAGAAAAGTGCGGAACCGATAAAAGCTGAAAACTGAAGCCATACTGGACAGGACAACCAGCCCCGCAGGAATATCCGTCAGCCAGCATTGAGCTTTAAGCCGACCCTGCGCAATGCGTTTCGACAGCGTTGCGGGAGTGGCTTAGGTTGGGGCATGGAAACCACCGTTGATCAGATCCAGGGACTGGAACGGAAGCCCGCAAACACCCCGCTGCGCTACAGTGGCGAAGTTGTTTATATCTACGCCTTCGACGTCGCGTACGAAATGTCGCGCCAGCCCGTGAGGGAATTGCTGGGCCAGCCCGTGGCGCAGTTTGTCGTGGATGCCAGCAAGCGGAGTCCGCGGCAGCTCTTTTTTTATCGGCCTCAAATGGTCCGACTCCCGCCGCTGGAACGGATTGGCCCTGGCGGACCGGTGCGTGCCGAGTGCGTGGTCAAACTCCTTCCCGTCGGCGCCATCAGCATCACAATGCGCGTGCCGTTTGAGGTCGATCGCATCGATGACCTCATTCGATTCCACGACCTTCAGTTCAGCAACGGGTCCCTGCACGAGGAAGTGCGGCGGCTGGCAGAGGAGGTGCGCCGCGAATTGTCGCCTTACTTTGTGCGCCCCATTGAGCGGATCGTGGAGGAGGAGGCGTACACGGTGTTCTGCATCGAATCACCGAAAATTGACGACGCGCGGCGCATCAACGCTGAGCAATGGTGGCGCACGCATCGGCGCGCGGTGGCGTCGCTGCTCACACAGGGACCTGACGTGGATCATCTCTCGCGGCAGGAAGCGGACGAATCGACGGGGCGTTACCTCAGTTATTACGAGCACGACCTGGTGGTGATTGACTGGGATGCGGCATTGATCATGGACGAGCGGAAACACTTCGATGAAACGCTCTACATCATGGAACTCGCCAATCTGCAGCTGGCAGAGCTCGAGGCCTATGACCGCATTCTGGACGATTCATTGGAGCGTTCGTATCGCGATCTCAGCACGCGCTCGACCCGCGGGCGTTCTGCGACGCTGAAGGATCTGCGCGAGCTGCGTGTGGATCTGGCGCGGTTCAATGACGAGCTGTCGAACATCACGAAGTTCTTCGGCGACTGGCATCTCGCGCGCATCTACGAGAACATTGCCGCACGATTTCACCTCGCCGACTGGCACAAGACGCTCGATCGAAAGTTGCAAACGCTGGACGACCTCTATCAGATGCTGAGCCACGATCGAACGAACCGCTGGATGTTGATCCTGGAGGCGACGATCGTCCTGCTGTTCATCATCGACTTGATCGTGCTGTTCATGGGCCTGCAGAAATGAGGGCGGGTTCACCCCGGTTCAGGACCGTTGGTTGAACCGGGATGCAGGCCGAACTCGCTGAGCTTTTCGCGCATTTTCAATCGCGTGACTCCAAGCCACCGCGCGGCCTTGGCCTGGTTCCCCTGGGCAAGCTGGATTGCCTGGCGAAACAATTCAGGTTCCATTTCGCCAATCATCATGGAATAGGCGTTCTCGGCTTCGCCGCGTTGCACGCGATCGAGGAGGTCGGCCACGTAGGCCGTGTGAGTCTGGCTGCCGGCCGCTGGCGGTTTGCGGTCGCGATTCACCACCTGTTGGACGTGCTCGAGGCTGATGCCGAACGGCCGCGCCATGAGCATCGCGCGGCGCACCACGTTTTCAAGTTCCCGCACGTTGCCGGGCCACGGCTGGGTTTGCAGCCAGGCAATTGCATCGGGTTGAATGGACGATGACTCCATTCCGAGTTCGCGCGCGTAGCGGCTGATGAAAAACTTCACGAGCTCTGGAATGTCTTCCACACGCTCGGACAGGGCTGGGAGGGTGATCGTCACCACGCTGAGCCGATAAAGCAGATCTTCCCGGAATTCGCCTTCCTGGATTGCGGCTTCCAAATTCCTGTGCGTTGCCGCGAGCACGCGGACATCGACGCTGATGACCTCATCGCCTCCCAGCCGCTGGAAGGATTTTTCCTGCAGCACCCGCAGCAGCTTTGCCTGTGTGTTGGGCGCAAGGTCTCCGATCTCATCCAGGAAAATGGTCCCGTTTTGCGCCTGTTCAAAGCGTCCGATGCGGCGTGTGTGCGCTCCACTGAAGCTTCCGCGTTCGTGTCCGAACAGCTCGCTTTCCAGCAGCGTCTCGGGAATGGCGGCGCAATTCACGGCGATGAACGGCTCGCTGGCGCGATTGCTGTGCTGATAGATCGCCCGCGCGATCAGTTCCTTGCCAGTGCCCGTGGCACCGCGAATCAGGACCGTAACGGGCGTTGCCGCGACCCGCCCAATCTCCTTGTAAATGTTCTGCATCACGCGGCTGGTTCCCACGATCGCGCGCGGGGAACTCCGTGCCTCGCCGATCTCGATGGATTCCGACATGCGGCGCGAGCTCGCGACGGTTGCTGCCGCGAGATCGAGCAGTTCATCCGCTTCAAACGGCTTCACGAGGTATTCGCACGCGCCGAGTTTCATCGCCTCGATCGCTGTTTCCGTGGTGCCATGGGCGGTCATCATGATGATCGGAAGCTTGGGCTTCGCGGCGTGCAGCTTCGCAATCAGTTCCAGGCCGCTGAGGCCCGGAAGACGCAGGTCCGTGATGACGAGGTCGCAGTTGCGCTGCTTTGCCTGCTCGAGGCCGTCATCACCGCGCCGCGCAATGGTCACGTCATAGCCTTCGGCAGACAGGACATTGTGCAGAGCCGACGCGGTGCTGGGGTCATCCTCGATTAGGACTATGTTCGCTTGCTTCATTTTCAAGGCCTGGCAAGACCACCTCGAACGTGGTGCCGTAGTTCAGTTCGGTTTCGTAGCGCAGAATGCCGCCGTGCTTCTCGACGATGCGTGCCGAGATGGCGAGGCCAAGTCCTGTTCCACCTTCCTTCGTGGTGAAGAACGGGTCAAAGAGCCGAGCCTCGACTTCAGGCGGAATGCCGTTGCCCGAGTCGGCCACTGCCAGTATCACGACAGAGCGGTTGCGTCCCTCGAGTTCATCGGTGCCCCGGCTGATGCGCAAGGTAACCGTCCCATTGCGGCCAATATTTTCAGCCGAGTTCTGCACGAGATTGATCAGCACCTGTTTGATCTGCTGCGCGTCGGCATACACCTCCACATTCTCGTCTGCTTCCAGCTTGAGTTCTATGGCGGACTTTTCCAATTGCGTCCGGAATAGCTCGTGGACGCCGCGGGCGATCTGGATGGCGGAGATTTTGGCGAGGCGCGGTTCCGACGGCCGCGCGAATTGCAGGAAGTCCTGGACGATCCGCTCCAGGCGGTTGATTTCGTTGCCGATGATGGCGGCGTCCTCGTGCTGCGCAACGGCCGGCAGTGATTTGCGCAGGCTGAACAGGCGGAACTTGATTGCGGTGAGAGGATTCCGGATTTCGTGCGCAACGCCTGATGCAAGGATTCCCAGCGAGGCGAGCTTCTCCTGGCGTTCAATGATCGTCTCGCTCTCGCTTAAGCCGACGCGCAATGGCGCGATCATCCCGCGGTAGACCAGGAGAGCGAGCGCGATGGCGAGCCCGAGGATCAGGGCGGAACACAGCTTGAGCAAGCGCTGATGGTTGATCAATGTGCGCTGGGTTTCATCGAGGAATTCGCTGAAGCCCTGCCGTTGTGCCTTCACCAGGTTGTCGCACAATGGAAACACGCTGCTCGAAATCTCCCGCACCTTCCGGTACAGCGCCTCAAACCGGATTTCTTCGTCCTCGGGAACAGCCGACGTTTGCGCGAGCACCTCCATCGCATTCGTGACGTAACGGTCGTATTCGGCTTCGGCCTGCTTCAAAATTTCAAGTTGCCGCGAAACCTGCAGGCTTTTGAGAAGCTGCACGTCGACCATCTGATCGAGGTGAAAGCGGTTGGTCTCGATCCACAATTTCAACTCGCCCGCTTCATCAGTGAAGGCGCTGCGCAGCAGGGGATCGCGCGAAACGCCGTGCTGCAGGAGTTTGTCATTCAGGCTGCGGATGGCGCCGCGGAGATGCACGCCCAGGTAGAAGCTCTCGCTTTTCACCGCGGCGTGCTCCTTCTGAAGTTTGTCAAGCTGGCTCCAGAGGCTGCGGGTGATCCACGAAAGAAGAATGGTTCCGCATGCCACGACGAGCATGAAGCCGACAAACCGGATTTTCACCTGCGGCACGAGCCGGGTGATTCTCCGGAACCCACCAGTGGAATGATTTGTTCCTGTCATCCTGATTTTACAGAGGGCGTTTCAATGATTTTCCCCGGGACAGCCAATTACTTCGCCCCGTCCGGACGTTGTTGGCACGCCGTGTGCCAATAAGATCGCACGCCATCGTAAAGACACGATGGCTCGAATAGAAGAGTTATGAAGAAACGAATATTGATGGTCGACGACGACGAGTCGGTCAGGGAATCGCTCAGGCGCATCCTCGAGGACGCTGGCTACGATGTGACGCTGGCGGTCGATGGAAACGACGGCGAGGCCCGGCTTGCGTCGGGTGCGTTCGACCTGACGATTCTCGATTTGAACATGCCGGGGCGCGATGGGTGGGATGTTCTTGGAGCGGCCAGTGCTGCCTATCCGATGATGCCGGTCATCATCGTGACGGGGATGTTTGATCAGCTGGATTCAACGGTTTTTCCTGGCGTCGCGGCCCTGCTGAAGAAGCCGATCGATGTGCCGCCGTTGATGAAAGCGATCGAGGGCGCGCTGAGTGAAACCTTTGAACAACGCCTCGGAAGGGCGACGGCAGCGCGGCACGTGGAACCCTGGACACGCGTCGGAGGATGAGCCGGTTTTCGGACATGGCGGTCTTGTTTCACGGCCTGATTGGTCTTTGCGCAGGCTGGCTGTATGGAGCGCAGACCGGCTGGGTCGCGGGCCTGATCGCCGCGCCGTTGGGCTGCACTGCGGGGCTGCTCGCCGGATTCCTGATCAGCCGGACGCCGCAGGCGTTTCGCCTCATGGTCCGGAATATTCCGCCCAAACATCGGTTGCTGGCGACGGTATTCGCGCTGAGCAGCGTCGGTTTGGGCATCGCTTTCTGGTCGGCCTGCATCAATTGTGCAAGCCAGTAATTTTCGGGTTTTTTTTATGCGAATAATCATTGTTTCCAATCGTCTGCCGTTCACGGTTTCCATGGAGGAAGGCCAGCCGCAGTTCCGGATGAGTCCGGGCGGGCTGACCACGGGGTTGTGGAGTTTCCTGGAGCGAATGGCGATCGACCCGGGAAAAGGTTGCGAATTTGTGTGGATGGGCTGGCCGGGAGCGAGCGTCGCACCTGAGCACGTGGACGCGGTGCGGGCGCATGGCGAACAATTTCGCGCGGCGCCGGTTTTTCTTTCCGAAAACAGCGCGGACCGTTTCTATCACGGGTTCTGCAACAAGACCCTCTGGCCGCTGTTCCATTATTTTCCGAGCGTGACGCAGTACGAGGAGGAGGACTGGCAGAATTACCAGAGCGTGAACGCCACCTTCGCCGAGGCGCTGCTGCAGATTCTGCGGCCCGATGACATCGTCTGGGTTCATGATTACCAGCTCATGCTTCTGCCGCGGCTGATCCGGAATCATTTTCCTGAAATGCCGATTGGCTTTTTTCTGCACATCCCGTTTCCGTCGTTTGAAGTGTTTCGACTGCTGCCGCGGCTTTGGCGGGCTGAATTGCTGGAAGGCGTGCTCGGGGCAAATCTGGTTGGGTTCCACACGCACGATTACACGCGGGACTTCCTCACATCGGTCATGCGGACACTTGGCTACGAACACCAGCTCGGCAGCCTCAGCCTGAGGGATCGCGTTGTGAAGGTGGACACCTTCCCGATGGGCATCGATTTCGAACGCTTCGCCCAGGCAGCGTGCTCGCGCGAAACGGAAAACCAGGTGGCCGAACTGCGGGCCCGCTCTTCCGCGCAGCGCCTCATCTTCTCGGTCGACCGGCTCGATTATACGAAGGGCATCATCAATCGCCTGCGCGGTTACGAGATGTTCCTTAAACGCAATCCGCAATGGCACGGCAAGGTTCTGTTTGTTGTCTCGGTTGCGCCCTCACGCATTGGCGTGGACAGCTACCGCGCGATGAAGCAGGAGATTGAGGAGACCGTCGGACGGATTGTGGGCGCGTATGGCACAGTGAACTGGACGCCCCTCGTTTACCAATACCGCAACCTTTCATTCAACGAAATCGTTGCGCTCTATCGCGCCTGCGATGTTGCACTGATCACCCCGCTGCGGGACGGAATGAACCTGGTTGCAAAGGAATTCGTAGCATCGCGTCCAGACCAGACGGGTGTCTTGATTCTGAGCGAGATGGCGGGCGCCGCCAAGGAAATGGGCGAGGCCCTGATTGTGAATCCGTTCCACAGTGACGACTTCGCGCGGGCGCTCGAGCAGGCGCTGACCATGCCCGTGGAGGAACAGGTGAAGCGCAACCAGGTGCTGCAGGATCGGTTGCGCCGCTACGACGTGAACCGCTGGGCGGATGAATTTATCCAGGCGACGCTGGTGTCGCAAAAAACCGAGGCGGCCCGGCGCGCGCGAACATTGAACGGGCGGGCGCAGATTGGGTTGGTTCAGCAGTATCGCGCCACATCCCGGCGAGCGCTCCTTTTGGATTACGACGGCACGCTCGTGCCGTTTGCCGACAACCCCAAAGCTGCGCGGCCGGACGCGGAGTTGCTGGACATCATCAGCGCGCTCGCAGCCGAACCGGCGAACGAGGTTGCCATCGTGAGCGGCCGTCCCCGCGTGGACCTGGAGGAATGGTTTGGATCGTTTCCAATTTCGCTCATTGCCGAGCACGGGATGTGGTTGCGAGCGCGCGGCGGCGAGTGGCGTGTGCTCCGGCCCGTATCGATCGACTGGAAGGAGCGCGTCAGGCCGATCCTGCAGTTGTATGTTGACCGGCTTCCCGGAGCGCTGCTTGAGGAGAAGGAATATTCTCTTGCGTGGCACTATCGCCGCGCTGATCCCGAGCAGGCTTCGCTGCGCGCGCAGGAGTTGATGGATGACCTTTCAGGCTACACGCGCAATATTGACGTGCAGGTGCTCGAAGGAAACAAGGTGATCGAAATCCGCAACACGGGTGTGAACAAGGGAACGGCGGCCCTGGAATGGCTGGGCAACCAGGCATCGGACTTCATCCTGGGTGTCGGCGATGACTGGACGGATGAGGATCTCTTCCGCGCGCTGCCGCCGCCTGCGTGTTCCATTCGCGTGGGCATGGCGAAGACATCGGCTCAGTTCCATCTCGCCAGCCATGCCGCCGTTCGGCGGTTGCTGAAGGAATTCACCGAAGCACCGCGACGCAAGGAGACGCGCAAGATCCTGTTGCGGAACCCGGGGCCCGTGCAGCTGCTCGCGTAGCCGAGCCGCGGAGGCTCAGGCTGGTTCAGCGTGGAACGTTCTCGGGCGCGTGGAAATGCCCACGCGCCCGTTTTGACAGAACTCAAGCTGCATGAATGCCGCGCCTAGCGCGCGAGCCAGCCGCCATCGACAGCAATCGTGTAGCCGGTCACGTAATCCGATGCGGCAGAGGCAAGGAACACAAGGGCTCCCTGCAGATCCTGCGGTTCGCCCCAGCGGCCCGCGGGAATGCGTCCGAGAATCTCTGCACTGCGGGAAGCGTCTGCGCGAAGCGGAGCGGTGTTGTCTGTGGCCATGTAGCCGGGGGCAACGGCGTTGACGTTGATGCGGTGCGGCGCGAGCTCCGTGGCGAACAGCTTGGTCAATCCCATCACCGCGCTCTTGCTCGCGGTGTATGACGGCACGCGGATGCCGCCCTGGAACGAGAGCATTGAGGCGATGTTGATGATTTTTCCGCCACGACCCTGGGCCACCATCTGACGGCCCACGGCCTGGGTCAGGAAGAACACCATGTCCTGGTTGATCTTGATGACTTCGTCCCAGTCCTTTTCCGAGAATTCCAGAACGGGTGCGCGCCGGATGATGCCCGCGTTGTTCAGGAGGATGTCGATCCCGCCCAGTTCCTTGACGACGGCATCAGCGACTTTTTGTGCGCTCGCCCGTTCCATCAGGTTGGCCGGGACTTCGCACGCGCGGCGTCCGAGCGCCCGCACCTTGGCGGCGGTTTCCTCCGTGCTGATGACATCGACGATTGCTACATCAGCGCCGGCTTCGGCGAATCCGACGGCCGCAGCCTGTCCGAGTCCACGTCCCGCTCCCGTCACCACCGCCACTTTTCCGTCCAGTTTGAATTTTTCGAGTATCATAAATTGATCAATGTTCGCAGCCTGTTACCTGAGTTGTTGCACGGGCGCGGCGTCCATGTCTTCGAACGCCTGGTTCTCGCCGCCCATCGCCCAGCAAAAGGTGTAGGCACCCGTGCCGCATCCGCAATGGATGCTCCAGCTCGGCGAGATCACCGCCTGGCGGTTCGCGACAACCAGGTGCCGCGTCTCCTGCGGAGTGCCCATGAAATGCATGACGCGCCTCGCCGGCGTCATGTCGAAATACAAATAGATTTCAGAACGCCGCGTGTGAGTGTGCGGCGGCATCGTGTTCCAAACAGCGCCCTCCTGCAACTTCGTAAAGCCCATGACCAGCTGGCAGCTCTTGATGCCGCCCGTGTGGATGTATTTGTAGATCGTCCGGCGATTTGCATCGGCGACTGAGCCGAGTTCAACGGGAGTCGCATCCTTCATCTGCGCGTGCGTGGTCGGATACGCGGTGTGCGCAGGATAACTGAGAAGGAAAAATGCGGCAGGTTCGGCGGCATTGCTGCTGGTGAACTTGACGGCCTGGCTGCCGCGCCCGACATACAGGCAATCGAGCTTGCCCATCGGGTACACTTTTCCATCCACCTCCACCGCGCCATCGCCGTCCACGCTGAGAATCCCGAGTTCGCGACGCTCGCAGAAATACGCCGCTCGCAGTTCGGCGTCGGCACTCAACTCGATGCCTGCATTAGTGGGCACCGCGGACCCGGTAATCGCACGATCGGCGTCGCTGTAGACGAGTTCGAGCTTGCCTGGCGCGAACAGGTTTTCGATCAGGAACGCCGCGCGTAATTCGTCGGTGGTGAGCCGTTGATAGTCCTTGGGGTTGGGTGAATAGCGTATTTCCATAAAGTTACCTTTCAAACCATGAAGATCGTCAAGCGCCTGGGACCGTGCGCCCCCAAAACGAGAATACGTTCAATGTCCCCCGTCCGGCTTGGGCCGGTAATGAACGAAATCATGCTGGGATAATTCCCGTCGTAGGTCCGGCGCAACCACTGGAATGCAGCAGGCAGATCGCGCACGAGCTGGTCTCGCCGTGCCAAAACAATGTGGTGCGGCGGCAGCACGGAAAGCGCCCGGCCGCCGCAGGTCCGATTCGTTACAAGAACGCTGCCAGTCTGCGCGACCAGCGCGTCGCATTCCGTGATTCCCACGTCGCAGCTTTCCAGCGCGTTGCCATCGTAAACCGCATCCGTGAAGACCGTGGGAAGATCGAGCGCGCGCTGTATCAGTCCCGTCAGCTCCCCTGAATGCGTTGCGATCTTTTTCCAGGCATCGACATAACGCATCTTCTGAAGCTGCGCGACAAGCTCGGCGCCGCTGGCGAGCGGGAAGAACTCCGCGCGCAGATCGGCCGCGTTCGCAGCAAACGCCGCGATCTGCTCGTCACGGCTCTGGCCCACCCGCGGAAGCCATTCGCCAGCGCGTGCAGACGCAGTCGTGGCGGCGATGGGATGTGCGGCCGGTTCATGTGCGCCGGGAAACGGAGCGGCGACTGATAACGCCTCGCGAATGCGCCCGAGGATCTTTGCGCGTTCGCTCATGGCGTTCCCCCGCGCTTTCGATTCCGCCAGAACTCACGGAAGGTTTGCTTCGCAATCTTTGGCGCGGAACGCGTCTTGGTCCACGGATAAGCGGGATCAAACATGCGTCCCGCAACAAGCGGATGCACGGTTTGGCCCGCACGTCCGAACTTCGGCAGCATTGAATACAAGGCAGGCCTCTTGAACACGAAGTTCATCAATTGAAAACTGAAGCGCCATGTCGTTGAAGGTTTCTGGCGGACCGAGTTGCGGCGGTTTTGGAGCAGGTGATGCGCGAGGTCGATCTTGACCGGGCACGTTTCCGTGCAGGCGCCGCACAGCGAACTGGAATACGAAAGATGCTTCCACGATTGCAGCCCGCGCAGATGTGGCGTGATGACTGAACCGATCGGGCCCGAATACGTGGTCCCATACGTGTGCCCGCCTACGTTCCGGAAAATCGGACACACGTTCAGGCAGGCGCCACATCGAATGCAATGAAGGGAATCACGCTGCTCGGGATCGGCGAGCAGTTCCGTCCGCCGATTATCCAGGAGCACGACATGCCATTCCTCCGGGCCGTCGGATTCGCCAGGCTGCCGCGGACCGGAATACATGGAGTTGTAACAGGTCAAAGGCTGGCCGGTTCCGGACGTTGCCAGCATCGGCAGAAAGAGCGCGAGATCCTCCATCCGCGGCAGAACTTTCTCGATGCCCAGCAGCGTGATCATCGTTTTCGGAAGGGCCGCCGTCAGCCGGGCATTGCCCTCATTTTCCGTGATCGAAATCATCCCCGTCTCGGCAATGGCAAAGTTGGCGCCAGTGAAGCCGATGTCCGCCGTGATGTATTTCTGGCGCATCACGCGGCGCGCCACCATCGTGAGTTCCTCGGGGCTGTCCGTCGACTTGATGCCGAGTTCGCGATTGAACAAATCCCTGATCTCGCCGCGCGTCAGATGCATGGCAGGAAACACGATGTGATACGGGGTTTCCTTTTTAAGCTGAACAATGAATTCACCCAGGTCGGATTCAACGACCTCGAAACCTTCCTCCTCCAGCGCGTGATTCAAGTGAATCTCCTCCGAAGTCATCGCCTTCGACTTGATGATGGAGCGAGCCTTCTTTTCGCGAATGATCTTCTGAATGAGTTCCCGTGCCTGGTCGCCAGTGCTCGCCCAATGTACCTTGGTGCCGCGGGCTTCCAACTTTGCCGTGAGCTGCTCGAGATGACGGTCCAGGTGATTGATCGCGTCCCACTTGATTTCCGCGGCGGCCTGCCGGGCGGCTTGGTAATCCTGGAACGCGCCCCGGTTCTTGTCCCTGACCACCGCGTATTTGCCGAGCGCCACCTGGATGATCTCCCGATGGCGCAAGTCGTGCGTGAGGACGTCGGCCTGCCGCTTGAACTGTTGTTCGGGAGCACTCATCGCGCTAACGGCTGGTCAATACTTCCGCAAGATGAATGGTCTTCAGTTTCTTGTGCTGCTTGTCTGCCAGGCCCTGGATGTGCATCAGGCAGCTGGAGTCATTCGACACGATGTATTCCGCGCCCGTTTCAGCAGCCTGCGCGCATTTCACTTCGCCCATCGCCGTGGAGATCATTGGAAACTTTGCCGCGAAAGTGCCGCCGAATCCGCAGCAGACTTCCTCTTTCATCTCAACCAATTCCAGGCCCTTGACGTGTTGCAGCAGGGCGCGTGGCGCTGTCTTGATGCCCAATTCACGCAGGCCGTGGCAGCCGTCATGAAATGTCACCCGGGCGGGAAAGCGGGCGCCGAGATCGGTGACTCCGAGTTTGCGCACGAGAAAATCCGAGAACTCGTAACACGATTCGGAGAGCTGGCGGGCGTCCGCTTCGAGCTCAGTGCCAGCGAACAATTGCGGATAAAACACCTTGAGCATTGCGCCGCACGAGCCTGAAGCGATGACGACGGCGTCCGCATTCTTGAGCCGATTTACGGCGGGCGCGGCGAGTTCGCGCGCTTCGTCCCAATACCCTGAGTTGAATGCGGGCTGCCCGCAGCAATTGAGTTCCTCCGCGAAATCGACCTGGTGCCCGAGTTGTTCGAGAATCTGCACGATGCTGATCCCCACCCGCGGATACAGCAGATCGACGAAGCATGGAATGAACAGGCTGACAATCATTTGCTTGGAGCGCCGAATGGGCTCGGGGGCCGGTTCAGTGCAAGGCGAAATGATAGAAGCGAAGCACCTCAAACCAAGCAAAAAGGCGGGCCGGCCTTCGGGCCGAAGCCATTCCCAGGTCGAACGTTGAACTTTGAACTGGGACGCCTTTCGCTTAGCTTGGCGGAATTATGACCGACCCGCGTTTCGCGAAACTGGCCCAGTTGCTCGTGGAGTATTCAACTGCGCTCAAGAAGGGCGACAACATCCTGCTCGACATGATCGACGTGCCGGATGAGTTCACCATTGAGCTGGTCCGTGCGGTGCGAAAGGCAGGGGCCATCCCGATTGTTGAGACGCGCCATACGCGGGTAGGGCGCGAGTTGCTGCGTGCGAGCACCGAGGCCCATGCAAAACTCGCGCGTGACCTGGAACTGTTTCGGATGAAACGCATGCAGGCTTACATCGCAGTCCGCGGCAGTGAGAATGCCAGTGAGAATTCCGATGTCCCGAGCGATCGCATGTCGATGTATTCGCGCACGATCCGCCCCGTGTTGAATCACCGCGTGAACAAGACTCGCTGGTGCGTGCTGCGATGGCCAACACCCAGCATGGCGCAGGCGGCGGGGATGAGCACGGAAGCGTTTGAAAACCTTTACTTTGACGTCTGCACGATGGATTACCGCCGGATGGCGCGCGCGATGGCGCCGCTCGAACGCAGGATGCGGCGGACAGATAAGGTTCATATCAAAGGCCCGGGCACGGACCTGCGATTCAGCATCAAGGATATTGGCGCCCAGATGTGCAAGGGGGATCGAAACATTCCCGACGGCGAAGTGTTCTCCTGTCCCGTGAAGAATTCAGTGAATGGCACGATCCAGTTCAACACGCCAACGCTTTATTCGGGAACGAAGTTCGAGAACGTCTTCCTGGAGTTTCGAGATGGCAAGGTGGTGAAGGCGACGTCCAACAACACGAAACGCCTGAACCAGATCCTGGACACCGATCCGGGAGCGCGTTACGTCGGCGAGTTTTCACTCGGATTCAATCCTTACATCCAGAATCCGATGTGCGACATCCTGTTCGATGAGAAGATCGCGGGATCGATGCACTTCACGCCGGGGCAGGCTTATGAGGATTGCGACAACGGCAACCGCTCAGCGGTGCATTGGGACATGGTGCTGATTCAGCGCCCCGAATGGGGCGGCGGTGAGATTTGGTTCGATGGCGAGCTGATTCGCAAGGACGGCATATTCCTGACGAAAGATTTGAAGCCGCTCAATCCTCAGAATCTGAAGTGAGTTTTTGTCAGTGGTCCCTTAGTCCCTTAGTCCTTTAGTCCCTGACTACTTCTGCCACGTGGCGAGTTTCTCGGATGCCCAGATTTCGGGGATGTCCTGGCGTTCGCGGACGAGGGCGAATCGCTTTCCGTTCACGAGCACCTCAGCGGAAATAGCGCGGGTGTTGTAGTTCGATGCCATCACGGATCCATACGCGCCCGCGCTCAGCAGCGCGAGGTAATCCCCTTCGCCGAGCTTCGGCAGTGGACGGTCCTTGCAGAAATAATCGCCCGATTCGCAAATAGGGCCGACGACGTCGGTGTCGATGCGTGCTCCACTGCGGCGGCGCAGCGGCACGATTTCGTGATACGCGTCGTAGAACGCGGGGCGGATCAAGTCGTTCATCGCAGCATCCACGATCAGGAAGTTTTTCTTGCCCGTCCGTTTCACGTATTCCACCCGGGTCACGAGAATGCCGGCATTGCCTGAAATGAAACGGCCGGGCTCGATGAGGATGCGCAAGCCCAGCGGCTGCAGCAAGGGGAGGAGCCGATCCGCATAACGTTGCGGCGTCAGGATCTTTTTGGCTGCACCCGCCTGCCACCATTGCGAGGAACCGCTTTCCAATGCGGGGTCATATACGATTCCAAGGCCGCCTCCAATGCTGAGGAATTCGAGGTCGTAACGCGCCTTCAACTCCTGGACGAGCGGAAGCACTTTCCGGACAGCCTGATGGAAAGGATCGACGGTTGTGATCTGGGAACCGATGTGCATCTGCACGCCGCGCAAGCGGATGTTTTTCAGGCGGCTGGCACGGGCATACACTGCCTGGACGTTCTCGTAGGCAATTCCGAATTTGTTTTCATACGTCCCCGTCGTGATCTTCGCGTGGGTCTTGGCTGCGACATTCGGATTCACGCGCACTGCGATTGGTGCGACCTTGCGCAGCCGAGCCGCGACCGTGTTGATGCGCTCCAGTTCCGCTTCACTTTCCACATTGAACGAGTACACGCCGTGGCGCAGCGCCAGCGCAATTTCATCGGACGATTTGCCGACTCCGGCAAACACGCAGCGGATCGGGTCCCCGCCCGCCGCGATAACGCGCTGCAATTCGCCACCGCTGACGATGTCAAACCCGCTTCCGAGATCTGCCAGCGTTCTCAGCACGGCGAGATTCGAGTTGGACTTCATCGCATAACAGATCAGGTGATCGAGCGGCGCGAGCGCCTGGTCCAATTTTTCGAAATGATCGGTCAGCGTTCCCTGCGAATAAACGTAGAGGGGAGTGCCGAATTTTTCGGCAAGTGAATCAATGGCGACGTCCTCGCAGAACAGCCGGTTGCCAGCGTAATGAAATCCGTGCATGTGTAATGGGAATTAAGGTTCAGTTCAAATGCTGCTTCGAAAAACAGAAAACCCGCCAGAAGCATCTGGCGGGTTTTGAAAGATGCTTCAATCAGGGTTCCGCCAGGATCTTTGCGCGTTCAGCGTGGTATTGGGCGGGAGTCAAACGATCGGCCCGATACTCGTCAAGAATCGCCTTAAGCTTCTGTTCCTTCTCAGCGGACAATCCGGTGGGCGGCCCTTGCATCTGCGTCCAGGGTTCCTGTGCGTTCCGGCTCGCGCGTGCGGCAGGTGGTTGCGGAGCTGGTTTTGCCGTCGGCGCTGCCCGTTCGACGGGCGGCTGCGCGATCGTAACCTGCGGCTGAGGCTGCGGCTCGGACTTTGGCCGTGTGACGACTCTTTCCTGCTGCTGTTGCTTTTCAAGCTCCTGGGTCTTCTGACGAAGCGCCTGCCGCGCCTTCTCGATATTCGCCTCGTTCTCAGCGGTCGACGGAATCTCGACGAATGCGCCGGTGGAACCAGCGGGAGTTGCAGCGGTCGGAGCGGCCGCGGAGTTCGTTGTCGCGACCTGGGTGGCGCCCATGCGTTCGCGCAAAGCTTGCAGTGCTTTATCCTGGTTCGCGGGAGAAGCGGCTGGGGTCGAAACGGTTGAACGCGCCGGTGGCTGGACTTGCGGTGTTGCCGCTGGGGGAGTTGCGGGGCGCGTGGGCTGGGCGACAGAAGGCGGTGTCGCCGGCTGGGCGGGCCGCGACGGAGCGCTCACAGACGGAGCGGATTCGGACGTTGTACCAAGGTGCTGGCGCAATGCTTCGAGAGCCTTCTGCTGGTTTGCCGTTGATGCGGCAGAAGGCCGGAAGGGAGCGGCTGTGCTTCGCGTCGGAGGCGCGGTGGCCGGAGCGGGCGCAGCTGGAGCCGCAGGCGCGGCGGGAGCTTGCGCGGGACGCGGCCGTTGTGCGGGAGCCGGAGTGGCTGGCTCCGCAGGCCCGCCTGAATTGAGTTCCTGCATTTTTCGACTCAGCGCTTCCCGGGCCTTCTCCTGTGCTTCCGTGTCAGCCTGAAGGATGCTGGGCAGGAGAAGGATGGTCACGGCGCAGGCCAGAAGAATGCGTCTTGAAATCTGCATATGGCTGCTCTTTTACGGGAAATCATACAGTGATGCAATACCGATCACGAATTGGTTTACAAGCGCAGCGCGTTCGATCAGAGTTCATGCCATAGCACCATTCAGCCGCCACGCGCATTTCCTTTTTATGATGCTTCCTTTCGGTTTCTCAAACTGTGTTCGGATATCAATTCTGGTTTGTGTTCTCATCGCACCAGCGGGTCGCGCAGCGATGGTGCATGAATGGCGATTCGATGAAGCTTCTGGAACAACGCTCTCCAATTCACTCAATGGGGCCCATGCTGAAATCGTGGTGCTGGCAGGCGGTGGCGAACATTCGCTTGCGGGTGGAGGCGTGCAATTGGAGGGCGGCACGCGCGGTTCTGCCGATTACATCCGGCTTCCGGAGCAGACGTTCGATGGCCTGACCAATGTCACGATTGAGATTTGGGCCACGCCCCATTCCTTTCCGAACTGGGGCCGCGTGCTGGACATCAATCCCGGCGATAATCCCATCGCGAACAATCTTCGACTCTCATTTTCCGTGGCAACAGACGGCCAGCAACAACGGTTCGGGTTGCGCCCTTTTGATCCTGTCGACACCGCACTGCCGACGGCCATCGACCAAACGTATCTCTACACAATCGTCTGGTCCTCCAACGGCGGCTCGAATGGGGG
This sequence comes from Verrucomicrobiia bacterium, assembly GCA_035629175.1. Taxonomy (NCBI): domain Bacteria; kingdom Pseudomonadati; phylum Verrucomicrobiota; class Verrucomicrobiia; species Verrucomicrobiia bacterium. The sequence continues at coordinate 129,731 of DASPIL010000091.1, forward strand.
CGGGCGATTGGAATGGTATCGGGATGGCAGCTTTGTGGCAGGCCTTGAAACAGGTGCTACGAGCATCGGCACCCTGGCTGCCCTTCCGCAGACGTTGATCTACTTGGGGCGTTCGGCTGCGACGGCTGACGCGACTGCGAATGCGACGTTTCATGCGGTGCGGATTTACAACACTGCCTTTGATTCTGCCGCTGTGCTGGCGAACGTGTTGCGCGGTCCGAATTTCGATGGTCCAGAGAGCGTTGAAGGATTGGTGCATCGATGGAGCTTTGCGGAAACCAACGGAACGTTAATCCAGGATAGCGTGGGCGACGTGGTGGGGTCCGTCATTGTGGCAGGGACGGGACCGGATTTTAGCGTCACGAACGGCCAGGTGCGTTTGCCTGGCGGTGCGCGGGATACAGCCGATTACCTGGAATTTCCCGCCGGTCTTCTGGACGGTTTGAGCAGCGTCACGGTGGAAATCTGGGCCACGCCACATTCGGCGCAGAACTGGTCGCGATTGTTCGACTTCGGGGCGGGGGATGGTTCCACCGCCGGGACATTTTTCCTTTCATTGACGCGGGGAACGTCACTGGACCTGCAGCGCCTTGAGTTCGGCGCGCCCGCGGAGTTCACGATCAATACCGCCATTCCGACTGCGCCCGGGCAGCAGTATCATTACGTGGTGACGTGGGGCGCCACCAACGGTGCGGGTGGCAGCGGGCGATTGGAATGGTACCGAGACGGCGTGTTGATGGGAGGCGTGGACACGGGCGCCACCACGATCAGCAGCGTGAACGATTCCGTGCTCTGGCTTGGGCGATCGCAATATGCGGCTGATGCGACGGCGAACGCAGACTTCAATGAACTGCGGATCTACAACCGCGCGCTCACCCCTGCTGAGATCAACTTCAATCGGATCAATGGCCCCGACATGTTCGACATTCCACCGCCTGTGGCTGTGAACGATGCAATGACGTTGAACCCTGGTGCGATGGCATTGATTCCTGTTTTAAAGAACGACACGGGAACGGCGCTGCTCCCGGGAACCGTGTCCATTGTGGAGCCACCGAATGCCGGGACAGCGCAGGTGAAAGCGGATGGCCGAGTCCTTTACACGCATAATGGAAGCTCGGGCGCTTTCGATGCGTTCACTTACTCCGTACAAAATTCACTGGGTCGCACATCCAATATCGGAACCGTGTCGCTGACGTTGGATTCGTCGCTGCGCTTGCCGAACACCACGATAACAATTCCCAACACGCCGCCGCCCGTTGGATTCCAGGTGGTCGATGCTTTCCCGGGTCTGACCTTTGAGGACGCTGTTGCGCTCAGGACGCATCCCGCCTTTCCGAATCATCTGTTCGTGTGCGAACGGCGGGGCACTGTGTCGTACATTCCCGATGTCACCTCGCCCAATCCGGTCCGGCAGGTGTTGTTAAACATCAACAGCCAGGTGCGTTTCGATAACACAGTGGAAGGCGAAATGGGATTGATCGGCCTCGACTTTCATCCGGGTTTTGCCACGAACGGACACTTCTTTGTGTATTACGTGACGCCCACGAGCGGCTCGCCATTTTTCAATCGCCTTGCCCGTTTTACTGCCAATCCGAACACGCTGACCGCCGAGACGAACACACAACAGGTGTTGTTCAGCGTGATTGATGAACAATTCAATCACAACGGCGGCGACTTGCATTTCGGGCCGGATGGGTACCTCTACATTGGCATGGGCGACGAGGGGGACCAATACAACCGCATGCAGAACGCGCAACGCATCGACAAGGATTTCTATTCCGGAATTCTGCGCATCGACGTGGACAAGCGTCCCGGAAACCTCGAGCCCGCGCCGCACTACGGAATCCCTACGGGCGGCAACGGGCAGGCCTTCTACAGCATTCCCGCCGACAATCCTTTTCTCAGCGCGGCGAGCATCGCTGGACGGCCCGTGAACCCCGCGACACGCCGTGGGGAATTCTACGCGATCGGATTTCGGCACCCATGGAGGTTCTCGTTCGACATCAATGGCGAGTTGTGGATTCCCGATGTGGGACAGGATCGATATGAAGAGATCAATATTGTGCAAGCGGGCGACAACGCGGGCTGGGCGTTTTTCGAAGGCGCGCAGCATTCGACAGCAACGTTGTATCCCAATCAGATCACGGTCACCACGAACCCGCCTCCGCCTGGATTTGTGAGCCTTGATCCGATCTACGAATACGCGCATACGGGCGTCGCGGGTGGCGACCCGCTGTTCAAGGGAAATTCGGTAACAGGCGGTTACGTTTACCGCGGCGGCCGCATCCCGGAGCTGCACGGCGCTTATGTGTTTGCTGATTTCGTTTCGGCAAACATTTGGGCGCTATGGCGAACGCACTCGACCGTTCGCGTGGAGCGCATCGCTGGCGAATCGGGCGTCGCAGCGTTTGGAATCGATCCGAGCAATGGCGACCTGCTGATCGCAAACTACTTCCAGAACAGACTTCGACGGCTGATCCGCACTGATGCTGCGGTTTCCGATTTTCCCGCGCGGCTCAGCGACACAGGAATCTTTGCAGATCTGGCGACGCTGACGCCAAATCCGGGCGTTGTAACCTATGAGCCGATCGTCGCGTTCTGGTCGGATTACGCGCTGAAGCGGCGCTGGTTCACCATTCCCGACGCAACGAACACGATTGATTTTGCGGTGGAAGACAGCTGGGATTTTCCGACGGGCATGCAATGGATCAAGCACTTCGATCTCGAGCTGGAGCGGGGGAATCCGGCAAGCAAGCGCCGTTTGGAGACGCGGGTATTGGTGAAGACCGATGCCGGGACGTACGGCGTGAGTTACATGTGGAACCCGGCAGGAACCGAGGCGTTTCTCGTAGGAGATAACGGAACCAATTTCACGGTGACCGTCCAGACGGGCAGCAACACGATCCAGCAATTGTGGGAAATTCCATCGCGCTCGGCCTGCCTGCAATGTCACACGCCTGTGGCTGGCCATGTGTTAAGTTTCAACACGCGCGAACTGAATCAGTTTGCGAACCTGAATGGCGTGGTCACAAACCAGATCGCGGCCCTGAGCCAGGCCGGTTACTTCACAGTCCCGGTTGAAAATATTCATACGCTTCCCGCTTTTGCGAAGGCGGCCGACACTAATCACAGCCTGGAATATCGGGTGCGTTCGTATTTGTCGGTCAATTGCGTTCAATGCCATCAAAGCGGCGGCACGGGCCCGACGTGGGACGCGCGCGCCTACCTCACGCTGAAGCAGACCGGCCTGCTCGACGCGCCATTGAGCAATAATGGCGGCGATCCCGCGAACAAACTCCTGGTACCCGGCGACACCGCGCATTCTGTCCTGTTGCGGCGCGTGAGCGGCGATGGCTTTCAGCGCATGCCGCCACTGGCGACGCATCAACTCGATCACGAAGCCATTCAGCTCCTTTCACAATGGATTACGACTGAGCTGACAAACCGCGTCACGTTCGGCGAATGGCAGGTGACTTATTTTGGTTCAACGAACCATCCGTTGGCCGTGCCCCTGGCTGATCCCGACAATGACGGAGTTCCGAATCGCGAGGAACACCTGACGGGAACTCATCCGCAGAATGCGGGGGATGCCTGGTCCATGAACGTTTCCGCTGCTTCGGGAAGGGTTCATCTGAATTATCCTCGGGTGCCGAACCTGGGCGTAATCGTCGAATACAGCACGAATCTGTTTCACTGGGCGCCATGGAACGTTCCGGGAAATCAACCTTCCTTCGGCGCGCAGCCAGGAACGACTTCGCTGCAGGCGCCACAACGAGGTTCTGAATTTTTCCGCGCGCGCCTGATCGAGCCTTAAGCCATTACTGAACGTCACTCAGTGTTTGTGCAACGCCGGATCATCGAGCGCGATGGGCGGCTTCCTTTGAATATCCCTGGACCACTGCTTTCCCCGTCCGCTGACATCGAACAGCGCGACGATGCGATCCGTGACGTCAACTGTTTGCACATTGGGCGCGTGATAATTTAACTCCCATTTGCTGAGGATGACCTGCACACCCGCGGCCTCCGCGACGGCGGGCATGGCATTGCTGAGGGTCGCCATGATCGGAATGACGGATCCTGTGCTGAACGCCTGCTCGTGAGCGTGCTGCTGCTTCAGATTCATTCTGCTTTTGATGTCCGCCATCCGTTTTTCGTCTTTCGACGCCCTGGCCTTTTCAAAGTCAGCGTTGATCCCCTTGTTGAGGTCGCGAAAGGCGGTTGAGTTGCCGTAGGCGACGGCGACCGCACGGGAGTCGTAAACGCCGACACGCAGGGCATTGGTTTGCGCCTTGGCCGATACAAGCGCGAGCGCGAGCATTGGAGCGGCTGTGATTTGCGGGAAGATCGAGTTCCTTTTCATAGGAGCGATCCTGACGCTTCTGCAAAGCGAGTGTGAATCGAAAAATGAGCGACGAACATCGCCGACATCGAACTCGTTGGAGTGGCCCGCCACGTGCGAAGACGAAACTTGCGCGTTTTCTGACTGCGTTTATGTTCCGCCACATCAGCCGTCGGAATAACAACCATGAAAAAACTACTATTAACGCTCACGATCCTAGCCCTCACTGCGTCCGGCCTGTTGGCGCAGGAATTGTCATCTGAAGACCGCGAACGCGGGATCAAGTATCTCGAAAAGACCCGGGACGCCTTTGTTGAGGCCTCGAAGGATTTCTCACCGGCTCAATGGCAGTTCAAGCCGGAGACGAACAAGTGGTCGGCTGCCCAGATTGCCGAACACATTGCGGCGAGCGAGGACTTCATGATGGACACCGTGCGGAATAGCGTCATGAAGGCGCCGCCAAGAGCGGAAGGTGAAGACGCGCGCGCGATCGATGAATTCATCATCAAGAACGTTCCTGATCGGACGCAGAAGTTCCAAGCCCCTGAACCGCTGGTGCCGAAGAATCGCTTTGGCGGCGCCCAAGATGCTCTAAAGCATTTCAAAGAGAGCCGCGCGACCAGTCTCGCCCTGCTGAAGGAATCATCCGATCTTCGGAAGCACGCAGTAGACAGCCCGTTGGGCAAGAAGCTCGACGCCTATCAGTGGCTGTTGTTTATGGCTGCCCACAGCGAACGTCATACCCGCCAGCTTCTTGAACTGAAATCCAGCCCTGGCTTTCCAAAGTCGTAAGGTCTCCGCATTTGCATTCGCGCGAGCAGCGGGCGGCCCCTCAACTGCCTCTGCTCGCGGCCGGTGAATCACCCTGCACGAGCTATTATCGTTCCGCGAGGTCTGTCGATTTTGTGCGAATGAGGTAGTCCAGCGCCACGCTCAAACCCATGCGATGCGGGAACGTGGCGATCAGGGCAACTGCCAGCAAGGCACCAAACACGTAGGGCCATCTGGAATTGGCCCCTTGTCCCACGAAAAACACGACTACCAGGGGCACCATGAAGAAAACACGGTCTGCGAAGAGCAACATCCCCCACAGGTCGCCTTGATTCTCGAGGTACCGCAAACCGCATTCCGGGCATTCATCCCGCAATCGAAAATACCGCACGAAGAGCGCACCTTTGGCGCAACGTGGACATCGCCGTGACAAGCCTCGCAACAGCAAGGTTTTCCAGGTCGGTTGGGGTGCGGACACATCCAAATTTAGTTCGACCCAGGAAAGTGTCCAGCCTCCGGGTGCCGCATCAGGGTGGCGTCAGGCATCTTGCTTGATGCAGAGGGCGCGGCATCCCTGCCGCCCGGAAAAACCGTTAAGCACGAGCAGACTCAGGATCCTCCCCATTCGTCCGGCTTCGCTCGAGGTACAGCAGGTTTGGAAACCTGCGCGACGCCATCATCGCGGGGCCTCGGAAGTGCTCAGGTTCGTTGACGTCGAACCTCCCGAAGCCCCGTTTGTATCGGTCATTATCCCGTCGGGCGGGTTGGCGCCTCCGATTGCAGAACCGGGTTGCAATAGGTTTCTCACCGCGAGCAGACGCCGCTGCGCCGCATCCGCCGATTCCGTTCCGTGGCCCATCGGTGCTACGCCTGCGCCGTACGAGTAAACCATTTCGCCGCCATACCATCCCTGGAACAGCGTGATTGAAAGCAGCAGAAAACTGCCGACGAGGTACGACGAATTAATCGTCATTTGCCCGCGGTGCCAGATCAACCATCGCCAGGCCGTCAACAACGCGAGGATTCCGGCTAAAATCCAACCCACAACAATATGCACCTGAACAAATTCCTCGAGCTCGGGGGTGAGCGCGGCGCGGTTCAGGTCAATATAGCCAGCGACAATCGTAAGGACCCCGCCTCCGAGCGCGGCAACAAGAGACCAGAACCCCAAGGTCCGCAGGATAGCTCGGCGCCGTTCGTCGCGCGAAAGCCGTGCTCCGAAATCTGCGGCAACGGACAGGATCACGAATGCAATCGGCAAATGAACGAGCGCAGGGTGGATTGGGGGAATATTCATCCCGCTCCTCCCTTCGACACAGCGCCGAGCCCCCCGTCATTCAAAGACAACCATGAATGCCGGGAGCAGTGCTCTCGTTTGGCGTGAGGAACCATGATTCAAAACGGTTTCACTAAGAAACCTGTCAAAGAACTCTCGTTCAAGTGGGGCCGATACCCCGCTGCCGGCGATAGGATGGGCAGAGATCATCACGGTGGTGAGCGAATATGACATTTATGTTCCGTTGACGCGCAACGATGGATCGGCCATTCCCGAGAATGCGCTGGCGCGTTACCGCAGGATGTTGCTCGATTCATTTGGCGGGTTCACCCATTTCCCCCAGGAGAACGAAGGCATGTGGAAAGTTGGCGGCGTTGTTTTCAGAGACCGCGTCGTAATCCTGCGCGTGTTGTCGGATGAACCCGAACGCGCCCGCCGATTCTTCGCTGAACTGCGTATCGAACTGATGCGTGGACTGGAACAGGCGGATGTGCTGATCGTGGAGCGGGAAGTTAAGGTCGTGCGCTGAGCTTTGGGGGAATTTCCTCGCTTGCGAATTCGCAGGAGAAGCTAAGTTAGTCCGTGGAATCGCCACAGCGCATCCTCATCCAGGTTAAATCGAAGGCTGACCGCCACCTGCTGGAGGACTGGCTGTCTCCGAAGCATGAGATCGTCTCGATGCGCAGCGATGAACTGCTGGCCGAGAGGTTTGACCTGGCCATAGTGGATGGCCCATCGCTGAAGACGCTCTTCGAGCCCATTCGCAACCGGCGCAAAGCCGAGGAACCTGTGCTCCTGCCGTTTCTCCTTTTGACGTATCGTCGCATTGGCAGCAAGCCCACGCGGCATCTTGGACGTTTGGTCGATGACCTCATCATTCGCCCGATCGACGAACAGGAACTGCGCGCGCGGGTGGCAAACCTTCTGCGCTTGCGGCGGCTCTCGGTCGAGCTGAAGAAGGAGCACGACCGCGTTTTGAAGTTGTCCGTCACCGACGACGTTTCAGGTTTCAACAACACACGTTACCTCCACCGATACCTCGACCGTTTCATGGCAGCGTCGAAACCCGAGGAGTTGTCGCTGGTTTTCCTGGATCTCGACAATTTCAAATGCGTTGTCGACGAGCACGGGCACCTGCTTGGGAGCAAGGTGTTAAAAGAAGTGGCGCAGGCGCTGCATCATGAGCTGGATCAGGATGATAGAATCGTCCGTTACGGCGGTGACGAGTTCGTGCTGATCATGCCAAGGCACAATCGCGCCATGGCGACAGGGAAGGTGCAGCGGCTGAAGCGAATGCTCACGGAGACACCCTTCCTGCAAAGAGAGAAGGTGAACGTGCATTTGACTGCGTCCTTCGGCATCGCGACGTACCCGCACGATGCGGGTGACAAACATCAACTGCTGGCCGCTGCCGACAATGGACTGTTCCGCAGCAAGGCCGCGGGGAAAAACAGGATTTCCGTCCCGCGTGATGTTGAGCGTCTCGAGGATTCTGTGGTTGTTGCCGAATAGTTGTGGCTTGCTCCGCTTTCCAAGGGCATTTCCGGGGGTATTTCGGCGGACGGCGGGACCCCTTACTGTGAATAGCTAAAAACATTCCAGCCTGGGCTCTTGAATCTTCGAGCGTCGCAACTTGCAGAGAATCAATGACTTGCGACGATTATCCCAGTGTATTCCGGCGGGCAATCCAGTAGTTTGAGACGTTCCTCGTAAATTTCGTGGAGGAGCAAAACCGCGGTTGACTTTCTTCATCGGGGAAATAGGCTTTTCAGCCCTGACTCGAGAGGAACCTCTGCCATGGTGGCGCTGTTCCGAGTCCATTGAGAGGAAGTGAGTTTAGTTTGACAGAGATTAAGCTGAAAAAAGGCGAGTCCGTGGAAAAGGCGCTGCGCCGGTTGAAAAAGAAAATCGACCGCGAAGGCACCCTCAAGGTTGTGCGCAATCACCGGCATTTCGAAAAGCCGAGTGAACGCCGTCGCCGCAAGGAAAAGGCCGCCCGCTTCTCCGCCATGTTGAGCGCGCGTTACGCGGACATGTAAAGCCGCAAGGTTTCTCACGTTAAACCGTTGAATCGGAAATCGCGCAAACGATTTGTCGATTCAACGGTTTAACATTTTCCGGGTCCAATCGACGCATGTATTCGTTCTCCACCTGCTGGAATTCTCACCGCCACACCGACGGCCGCGCCATGCTCCGGGAAGTCCGCGAGCTGGGATTCGAGTTCGCCGAACTCAGCCACGGCACCCGCATCAGCCTCGTTCCTGGAATCCTGGAAGCCGTCGATGCCGGCGAGATTCGGATTTCCACCGTTCACAATTTCTGTCCGCTTCCGCTGGGCGTGAACCATGCCGCCCCGAACCTGTTTCAATTCTCGGATGAACGTCCGCGCGAACGGGAACTGGCGGAACGCTACACGTTCAAAACCATTGAATTTGCCGCGCGCGTCAAAGCGCAGTTGGTCGTGCTGCACAGCGGCAGCATAGAAATCAAGGATTACGAGGCGAAGCTCATGGAAATGCTGGCGCGAGGGGAGAAGGACTCGCCCAAATACCAGAAGCTCTGCGCTGAGTTCGATGAGAAACGCGAGGCGAAGAAAGAGAAGTATCTTGCCCGCACGATTGAATCCTTGCGCAAAGTTCTCCCCGCAGCGGAAGCGGCGGGGATCAAGCTGGGCATTGAGAATCGTGAAGGCCTGGAGGAGCTGCCGTTCGAGAGCGATTACTGGACGCTGTTCCAGGAAATCACGAGTCCGAACCTGGCCTACTGGCACGACACGGGGCATGCGCAAATCAAGGAGAACATGGGGTTCATCATGCACGCGATGCATCTGGAGAGCATGGCCGACAGGCTCGCCGGTTTTCACATTCACGACGTGCAATTCCCTGGACGCGACCATTGCGCGCCAGGCACCGGGATGATCGATTACGCAGCACTGAAACCCATGGTGAAACCTGAGCACATCAAGGTATTTGAGCTCAGCCCGAAGCTTCCCGTGGAAGAGGTTCGAAAAGGTGTGGCTCACCTGAAGTCAATGTGGGGAGACGAGTAACCGCGGTCCTAGCGCTAAGTTCCAAGTCTGGTGGTGTATCGCAGGTTTTCAGTATTGTGACTCTGGTGCTGGGCCAGAATTTTACGCTTTTCGTGTTTCTCCCCTCGCCTGCGACGCAGGAGCGGGAGAGGGGCAGGGGGAGAGGGTGCTCTGATTTGTTCGGCAGGGTGCGTCGTTTCGAAGTTCATACGCCTCCTCTCCCCGGCCCTCTCCTCCGCTCCGAGCGGAAGAGAGGGGGACTAACCCGCTTCTGCTGTCATCTGATGCGCGCCGAGCTGGCGTTAGGGGATTTTGGGAAAGCTGCGCTACGTCGCGCCAGGACTAGACCGTGCGCGCGAGGAGGAACGCTTTCAACTCCGCGGCAGCTTTTCCGCCGAACCCCGGCACTTCCGCGATCTGTTCCTCAGTTGCAATGCGGATGCGCTGGACCGATCCAAATTTCTTGAGCAGCGCGGCCTTGCGTCGTTCGCCAATGTTTGGAAATTCGTCGAGGATGCTTTCGGAAATGCGCTTGAGGCGGAGTTGCGCGTTATAGGTGTTGGCGAAGCGATGCGATTCGTCGCGCACGCGCTGCAGCAACTTGAGCGCGCCGGTGTCGTGCGACAGCCGCAGTGGCTCGCTTTCGCCCGGCCGATAGATTTCCTCAAACTCCTTTGCAAGGCCGATGATCGGAATGTGTTCCAGGCCGAGCTTTTTCAGTTCCGCGCACGCCATGTTCAACTGGCCTTTCCCACCGTCGATCAGGATCAAGTCCGGCAGGTTGGATTTGCCTGCAACCGGCATTTCTCCGGGCGAACGATTCTGCTGAACAGCGGCGGCCGAGGCGTCGCTCTCGCTGTTCAGCGGCCTGTTACGCGACGCAGCACTGACGTCGTCGACCAGTTCCTGCAACGCCTGCGGCACGGCTTCGCCGCCTTCTTCGGACGGCCTCGTGCTTGCGCCGGTTGCTTCCTTCAGCAGCCGTGTGTAACGGCGGCGAACCACCTCTGCGATGGCTGCAAAATCGTTCTGTCCCGTAACAGACTTGATCTTGAATCGCCTGTAATTCGCGCGATCAGGCCGGCCGCTTTTGAATCGGACCATCGAGGCGACTGCGAACGTCCCGCTGATGTTTGAGATATCGAAGCCTTCAATCCGCTGGGGTGGTTCTGGAAGGCCGAGGGCTTCCGCGAGTTGCGCCAGATCACGCACAGGCTCGATGGCAAGCGGGAGCGTGTAAGGCATTCTTTCGAACTTTTCTGTTTTCCGCGTCGTGCGTTTCAAGTCGGCGATCAAGTCCCGCAGTTCAGCGGCTCGCTCATACTCCTGGTTTGCGGCAGCCTTGCGCATCTCGGTTTCGAGCTGCCCCTGCATTTCCTGGCATTGGCCCGCGAGAAAGTCGCACGCTGCCGTCACCTGCTCGAGATATTGCTCCCGCGTCACGTTGTTGATGCAGGGCGCAGTGCAGAATTTCAAATGCGCATACAGGCAGTGCGTGTAATCCCTCTCCGTCGGAGTCAGCGGGCGGCAGCCTCGAAGATGATACTGTCGGCGAACGAGCGAGAGCGTGCTGCGAAGCGCGCCGGAATTGGGAAACGGGCCGAAGTAACGCGCGCCGTCCTGCTGCTTGATGCGGGTGAGCGTGAATCGCGGGATGGGATCGTTCAGGTTGACCTTCAGCATCAGGTACCGTTTGTCATCGCGAAAACTGACGTTGTAACGCGGATGGAGGTCCTTGATCAGCTTGCTTTCCAACAGCAACGCTTCGGGCTCGCTGCGCACAAGATGGAAATCAAAGTCATGGATGGCCTCCACGTGCGCCCGGAATTTCAAATCCCATCCCATGCGGCGGGAAGGGTGGAAGTACTGGCTGACCCGCTTGCGAAGGTCCCGCGCCTTGCCGACATAAATCACCGTTCCGAAGCGATCCTTGTGCAGGTAGACGCCCGGTTTATGCGGCAGTGTGCTGAGTTTCTGGCGGATGATTTCCGTCACGGCAACCGAAACTCTTCCATAGCACCCTGCCCGCGCAAGGGGATTATGAAAATCACTTCCGGTTTCGCGGCGCGGAAACTACCCTGTCTCCCATGACACCGCTCCAGCGCTGCATTGATGAATCGATCGCCACGACGCGCGCCCTTTCTGTGTTCGAACCGCAATTGAATCAGGCGGCACAGATGGTTCGCGAATGCCTGGGCCAGGGTCGCAAACTTCTCGTGTGCGGCAATGGCGGCAGCGCCTCCGACGCCACGCATCTCGCCACCGAATTCCTTTGCCGCTTCTGCGATGATCGGCGTCCTTACCCCGCGATTTCGCTGACTGCAAATGGCGAGTTCATGACGGCGGTATGCAACGACTATCACAGCGAGGAAATCTTTGCGCGCCAGATTTGGGGATTGGGACAGCCGGGTGATGTGCTGATTGCGCTCACGACGAGCGGGAAGTCCCGGAACGTTCTGCGTGCGCTGGAAGAAGCCCGCAAGCGCGACATTCCAAGCATTTGTTTCCTGGGCCGCGATGGCGGTTTCACCAAGGGGATCGCGACGATTGAGTTTATCGTCCAGGGGCAGAACACCGCGCGCATCCAGGAAGCTCAGAAGCTGCTCTACCATGCACTTTGTGAAATGGTGGACAGCGGTTTGGCGAAGGAATGACTGGGTCTCAGAAGTAATCCGGCTGGTTGCCAGCGCGCCATTTGATGTTGCAGCCGATGCTGGGCTTCTGAGTTGTTGACACCGGTTTGCCCGCGAGCACGGCCTCCAGCGCGTCCCGCAAATCCTTGCCCGTGACTGGGATCCCATTCTTGGGCCGGCTGTCATCAAGCTGCCCCCGGTACGCCAGCTTGTGATCGCGGTCGAAGAGGAAGAAGTCCGGCGTGCATGCGGCCCGATACGCCTTTGCGACACTTTGGGTCGCGTCATAAACATAAGGGAAAACATAGCCCGCTTCCTTGGCTTCCTGCTTCATGAGCTCCGGACCGTCCTGCGGATACTCGGTGGCGTCGTTTGAACTGATCGCGACAATCGCCACGTCCCGCGGAAGAAATTCGCGGCCGAGTTGCGCAAGTTCGCTGCGCACGTGCTTGACGTAGGGACAATGGTTGCAGACGAACATGACGAGCAACGGTTTGCCGCGGAACTCCTCAATGGAAACAATCCTGCCGCTCACGTCGGGCAATTGAAAATGCGGGGCATCTGTGCCCAGAGGGAGCATCGTGGAATTGACAGCAACCATGGGCGCAAAATGTGTCGAGAGGCATCCAATGTCCAGTCGAAGTTCGAGTGAAAGGAGCGCCTGCCTTCAGGGCGCTAGCGCGTGAAAGTTTGGCGGATGGGTGGGCGAACCCAACGCCGTGCGCTTGCGACCGGCGGAAGCGGCGCGTGAACGCCTCCTCTAAATTCAAATGTCGACCCGCCCTGCGTCTGCTGTACACTCGGCGCGAATCATTTGAGACGCGGATCGCTGAATATTTGGCGATATTCGACGTCGGAACCATTGCAGTTTTACGGAACGACCTTTATGAAAACGTTCATATCCGCAGCAGCCATCGCCATGGCAGTTCTCGCCGGGACGGCCGGGGCCGCAGCGCAGGAATACACGCTATCCGCGCGGCTCGTCCTCAAGGAACAGCTACCCAGCAAGTTCTCCGAAAAAACCCGCACCTACACGGACACGATCAGGACCACCCGCCTCAGCAATAATTATCTTCTGGGGCTGCTGCAGCCGTTTTATACGGGCACGGTTCCGAATGGATTTCCGCTCGGATCCCGTCTGGTTCTCGTCAACTACCAATATTTCCAAGTGAAATCCCCGAGCGGGATCGTGCTGGTGGAAAACACCTCGCCGTATCTCACCTACACCGACACCTACAGCCAGACGAACTTCCTGTTCCAGGGCAGGGAGCACATCGATAACGAGTCGCTGAACCTCACGTATTTTTATCAATCGACGATCCAGTTCAACGACCCCTCGCCCGAGGGCACATCCTTCACGTTCACTGCCAATACCATGGAACGATACATCCGCGGGCGGGAAAATTCCCAGGGGTTGAATCCCTCGACTGGCTCGCTCTCGATGACGGGCATCGGGTCAGGCTTCATCGGTGGCAAATACATCCTGATCTCCGGGACGTTCAAGTCGCCCCTGACAGGTTGGTGGGAATGAAGCCTGAATTAAATCTTCACGCGCCGGTGGATAACGACATCGGCTCGCTCACTGACGGCGGCTTGCTGAGGATTGTCAGCCGGCCCTTCTCCATAGAGGCCGCGAAACGCACGCGGTTTGGCTCGTTTGCCAGTGTGTTCCGGGCCAGGAGATTCTCGGCACGGCCTGCGACAGCCCGCATTCATTTCACACATCACATTGCAAATCATTCCGACGCCGCCGCAGCGCGGCGCCGGAAGCCCATGTAAACGCGAGACCCGGCGCCTTGACGACGCCGGGTCGATTCATTCCTTTTCGCCTGTTCAAGGTGCGACCGGCGCCGTCAACCGATAGAACCGTCCGTCCTGGGTTGCGGGAACAACCATGAAGAATTGCGTGGCATCCATTTGGTAGGGTCCTGGAACATTAGTCCAAAAGACCCCGGTGCCCACGACGACGGATTCCTCGAGCGAGAAGTTCGCCGCCCACAATGGCCACGCCACTCGCGCGTTGCTCCCCGCCAGCGTGATCGTAAGCAACGGAATTCCAGCGGTTCCTGCCGGCATGGGCAGCGAGGGATAACCTTGCTGGTTTCCGTAGCTCGCGCTGCTCATCGGCTTTCTTAGCCAGCCGCTGAACACGCCAGTGCCGCTGATGTTTCCGCCCTGGTAATGGGCGCGGCCGCTATCGAACTCCGACCAGTTCGCGACATACTGCGCATGCACGTTGGCGGCGCATAGAAGGAGAAGTGTAAGTATTCTTTTCATAACATTTAATCGTTTGGAATTATCTCACGGGTTCAGTCCCCGATGACGGCGCTGCCGTTGTAAGATCGCAACGTTGTGATCTCGGTAAACGTCAGCGTCTCCGAGTACGTCCCGCCCCGAATGTAGAGGTTGTCTCCCGGATGGGCCCCGACGACGCCCTGCACCACGGTTTCGAACGGACCGACAAACCCGAGACATGACTGGTTCCCATTCTTGATCAGGCAATTGCTCGTGCCATCGACGTAAAGGTTGTTTGGCGACGCAATCTCCACCGCGCGGCAGGCGCGGTACAGATTGTTTCGCTGATCGGCATTCCATCCGAGGTTTACTGCAGTCTGGCGCAATGCCTCGAACAGGTCGTTCCATCCCGAACCTGAGGTGAGAAGGTTTGCATTGGCTTCGTAATACAGGTCGGCCACGGCATTGATGCCCATTCCCGTTACGGTCTGGCCGTTGAAGGTGTCGCCGTCGACGAGCAGGTAGCAGAGCTTGTTGTTGACGCCGCTGTTGCTGTGGACACCACCGAAGTCATTGCCGTTGTTTCCCGTTCCTGCGGGAACAGCCGCGACATAATTGCCGCTGCCCACTCGGTCGGGATCGTTCTGGTTGTTGGGAAAGCTCATGTCACGAATCGCGCCGCCCGCCAGGTCCTCGCCCATTTGCCAGCGGATGTTTGCATTGTCGTTGCCGTTGGCGTTGGACAGGTCGATGAATTCCCCAAAAATGTCGGACAACGATTCGTTGATCGCCCCCGACTGATTTTCATAAACGAGCCCCGAGGTAAACTCCGTGACCGCGTGCGTGAATTCATGGCCCGTGACGTCGTCCGTCGCGAATCCCTGGCCGAAGCGCATGCGTCCCGAACTTGAATTCCATTGCGCATTTCCCCAGGGACAACTCGCGGGATTCGGACAGTAACGAACAGTCCCATTGATGGTCGCCCCCAAGCCGTTGTAACTGTCGCGACTGTGATTGTTCTGGAACCAGTTATAAGCCTGGCCCAGAAACGTGTAGGCGTTGTCGACGTCGACGTTCCCCGTGGGTGGATTGCCCTCCGAACGCACGAGTGTGCCGGGCCAGTTCGTCGTGTTGTTGGAGTTGCGAATCTGGCGGTTGAGCGCTGAATGAGACAATGCGTGCCGCGCCACGATTGCGCCTGTATGCGCGTTGATGAACCAGCGCGCATCCAGGTCGGGTTCCAGGTCACTGCCCAGCACAAAGACCCACACAAGCTGCGCGGGCCCAGTCGTGTCGAACACGGAAGGCGCGTAGACCATGAGTTGAGGCGCGCCTGTTGAGAACGGCACTCCGGGATTTTCTGCGGCAACCTTCGTGGAAACAATGGCCACAGCCTGCGGCCCCGTGATCGCCGGCGCGATCCACTGCGGTTGTGCATCGGCGTTATTAACTTCAAGTCCGAGATCGGAACTCAGGAATTCAACACCGAGATCGTTGTTGAGCTGGACCGCCATCTGTCCGCCGAACACGGGAAGGCCGCGGTAGGTTTGCTGCAGCCGAACAAAGGTTCGTGACAGCGACTCGCGGGTTTGAAAAGCGGTCACGTCGATGTTCGAACTGAGGATGCCGAGCGGATGCCGGTTGTCCTGGATGAAGAACCGCGCAGTCTGGCCCGGCTGCCCAGGGACAGTGCGTTGTGGCATGAAGGCGTGGCCGGGCGATGCCCCGAGGTGCCTGAGAATGCCGCTCGAATCAAAGTTCAAACGCGGCGATTCGTTGGTGCGGGAGGGTTCGGTCGTTCCCCTTCCCGTGTAAAACCGCATGGTCGAGAGCACACGCGAGAGTTCCAGTTGATTCGTGGAACTGACCTGCGCCCGCACCTGCGATGTCACCAGCCCGCTGGCTGCCATCAGCGCGACGGAGAGCGCGAGAAGATGAACCCGTTTTCGTGTTTGATATTTCATGATGGTCTCCCACATGAGGGTTGGCCGACGGTTTTACTGAAGGCTGACGAGGACGAGCACGAGCCCCTTGCCCGACTCAAGGCTCGTCATGGCTTTTCCAACAATGGCGCCCTGCGCGCGCGCGTGTTCGGTGACTTTCATTCCGTGTCCAGGGGTCGCTGACGTCGTGATGAGATCCCCGGGACGGACTTCGCCGTAGCTTGCATCCACAAGGCAATAAACACGGCCCGTGAGCGCAACGGGATGCTTGCCGTCAGCGATGCTTCCGCTCTGTCCCATGATCATGCCGGGGTTGATGCCGCCCGCCCCGCTGATGACTCCCGCGGCGTTCCGATCGTACGGTGAGGAACAAGCCGCCAGCTTTCCAGGATTGAGGGGATCAATGCTCACGACCATTCCTGCCTGAACGCTGTCGTTGGGCGCTTGAATTTCGAATCCCTCGGAAAGGTCGCTGCCGCCAGTAATCTGCAACACCTGGGTCGTAATTCGGCCGTCGCCACCCTGGTCGGCGTCGAGAACGATCGTTGCTGTGCCATCGCTCTTGCGCAGCACGATCTGGGCGCCGTTGCCGGCGATTTCAGATGCCTGCAATGTGAGCGTCTCTGTTCCGTCGCTTTCCTTCAGACCGATCTGCCCGCCATTCACATCGGCAGAGTCGCGGCCCCAGAGGTAGATCGTTTCGTTTCCAGTCTTGTTGTAAATCTGCACGAGGCCTTCTTCGCCATCCCAGCTGCTCGCTGCGACATTGAGTTCGCCGACGTTGTTGTAAAGAAGCATCCGGCCGGCGGGACCACCGTAAAGGCGCAGGCGCGGGCTGCTGGCCGAGTTGCGCAGGCTCAAAGCGCCGACACCCGTGCCGTCATCTCCATAAAGAATCGCACCCGGTCCAACTGTTCGTCCGCCGGATCCGTAAAGGGTCAATGTGCCGCCACTGTCCCCCGCGACAAGATCCGCGCGGTCGCTCCCACTGGCTGAAAGCAGATTCAATTGGGGATCGAGAGTTCCGTCGTTGCCTGCGGTCAGGTACACCGTGCGGGTGTTGCCGACGTCATCGTTCATCCACAGTTCACCCCATGAAGGGCCATAGAGTCGAATCTGTTCCAATCCGTCGCCGCCATAGGTGCTGATGCGATGGGCGCTGCCGTTCAATTGGACGGTGCGCAGGTCGGCCACGCTGTTCCAGACATCCAGGAGACCGCTGGTTGCGGTGCCGCCGAGGTCAATGCTGTCGGCGAGTTTCGCGGATGTTACAGAGTTGTCGCCAAGTTTCGCCGTGGTCACCGCAAGATTGGCGATGTCCACTGTATTCACTTCGCCGTTGATGATATGGCCCGAATTAACTGAGTTGGGCGCGAGATCGCTTGAACCAATGCCGCCGTCAACGATCTGGTTTCCAGAAATGGCGCCTGCCGCGACGCGTTCAGCCATCATTGCGTAACCAACGGAGAGAATGCTCTGGTCGGGGGCGAGCGCCTGGAAGCCGTTCGTGCCGTCATTGAACCAAATTCGCAGTTTGACGGGGTTGTTTGTGAAGACCCACGACGGCACTGGAAGCATGTTCGCGAGGTTGGTGTCACCTATGCCGAGGGAGTAAAGCCCGCCAGCAACAGGCAGTGACAGGGTGCCTGAGGGTTCGCTGCCGCCGATGCTGGTGCCATCATTGCTCCAGTGGGAAACACTGCCGTTGTTGTTGATGAGCGCGAATTTGAACTGCCCTGTGCCTGTAAAGTCCACGCCGCCCGCTGTGACGTGGCCCTGGTAGCTGAGTTGATTTGGGACGGTCTGCGCGTGCAGCGCGGAGGCCAGGGTGAGGCTTCCGATCAATGCGGAAACAATTGAGGTCTTCATACAGATATCGAGTTTTCGTTTTGGTTGCGTTTGCGTTTTCAACCGGCGGATCCGGGTAAGCGGCGGCTGGCACACACACGTTTTTTTGCCAGCCGATCACCGCTTCCCCGGAATCACCTGCCCGCATCCGCGAGAGGCATTCCCGCCGTCACTGTGAAAAGAAGAAATGGAGGGATGACTATTACAGGCCGAATAAACTGATTTGTGGATTCAAGTGCACCGGCGTGGTGCGACGGAAGCGGAAGTTCGAAGGTCTGAATCCGAAAGAAGTCCGAATTGCGAGTTCAGGTGGCCCAACAGCCTGTAGAACGGAAGACTGGCGTCGGGAAAGGCGCGGGATTTAGCCTTGAAACGCGAAATGGCGGTTTCGGGCGGCGACGTGATCAAAAAGCAATCGCGAAACTTTTCCCGGATCCAACGGCACACATTGCAAGGGGATCACTCATTCGCCCACGACTGCAGCCCCGTCATACGAACGCACCGTCGTGAATCGATCCAGGACAACGGCTTCATCGTAGGTTCCCGTCCGAATCCAGAGCCGATCTCCGGCGCACACTGCAGAGGCGCCCTGGTTGACGTTTCGATAGGGTCCAAACAGCACTGTGCAACCAGCCTGGCCGTTGGGAATGGGACTGGAGCACGCACCGTCCACGTAGATGTCCCTTGTCTTGGCCATCGTCTGCGGCGGTTCGCCAGGCGCCACAGTGCACGGAAACAAGTCGTAGGCGGGCCAGGCGTTTGAAGTGGTGAGCGCGTTGATGGCGTTGTTGATGACTGCCTTCACGACGCCTGCGAACTGGTCGTTC
This sequence comes from Verrucomicrobiia bacterium, assembly GCA_035629175.1. Classification (NCBI taxonomy): domain Bacteria; kingdom Pseudomonadati; phylum Verrucomicrobiota; class Verrucomicrobiia; species Verrucomicrobiia bacterium. Next base: position 148,631 of record DASPIL010000091.1, read on the forward strand.
GCAGGACGAATGTTGCACGCGACGGCGAATCCGAAACCGTCGTTGCGATAGCTCAGATCCGCGATTGTGCCGTTCATTGCCCCGTTATGGCCCCAGCCAGAGCCGCCGAGCGCGAGTCCCAATCCATAATTAGTGCCGCCGCTGCCGGGACCCGGAGCCATTGAAGGCGTTCGCATGGCCGTGAGGCTGTCGGGTTGCAGCAATTCAGCCTGGTTCGTGCTGCTGTCGATCCGCCGCAGGAACAGCAGCAGATCCAGCGGCTTGGCAATCCAGCCTCCATGCGCATCCATGCGCGAAGGGCTGAGATCGTAGGGCGATCCGCCATCCGACTGATAATAAACCACTTCATTTGCCTTGCGCTGCGCCAGGGTGCTGCCGCCGATTTCCATCTCCGTCACGCAAGAGGGCGCCATCAGTTCGTCCTTCACAAACTGCTCATACGTGCGCCCCGTCCTGCGCTCGATCACGCGCCCTGCTGCGCAGAAGCCGATATTCATGTAAGTGTAGCGCGTGCCCGGGGTCGAAGTGGGCTCGCCGTCGGCGTCGTTGAGCTGCCAGTCGATCGCTGCATCGGGATCATCGCCGCCGACCTGCCAGATTCCGTCCGTCGTCCATCCTGTCGTGTGTTGCAAGAGCCTGCGCAGGGTGATGTTGCGCTCACGGTTGCTGTAAGGTGGAGTGCCAAACGATTCACCGAGCAACGCGCCAGGGCCAAATACGGTGGCATCCAGGCTGACACCGCACAGGTCTCGCATTTTCAGAACAGCGGCCGCCGTGATCGGCTTGGAAACACTGGCGATTCGGAACCGATGCAATGGATGCACCCATTCGTTGGCCGATTGATCCGCCAACCCGAAGCCCTTCGCGTACACGAGACGCCCGTTGCGTGAGATGGCGAGGGACAGGCCGGGAATGCCGTTGCTTTGCATGTAGCCGTTGATGGCGTTGTCGATTAGCGCGAGGTGCGCCGGGATCAGGCCTCCGTTGCGCTGAAAGATGGCGCTGAAGTGCGGGCCCGACGCCGTTGTGAACGCGCTTGCGAACACGGGCCGATACCCCTGGTAATTCCAGTTGAGGCTCTGTGCCTGGTAATTTTGGTCCGTCAGGCCATGGTGGCTGAACGAGGCGCTGCCGTTGCCCGGATTCTTCCAAAGGCCTGCATAGAGCGGCTGTCCGCTGACTACGGCGGCGCTCACCGCGATCAGTTGGTAACCCTGGTTGCCGAGTGAGTTGAACTCCTGCTGGTATTGCGCCGAAGTGCGCCGCGTGCGAACCGCGTACGTTGCGGTTTCTCCCTTGCGCCAGATGCCCGCGTAATAATCGACGCCCCCCGCGTTACAGGTCCAGATGTGAACGAGCTTGTACCCCTGGGCGATCCGAGCCGCGTGAAACGCCTGGTAGCCTGCGTGTGTCAGGCCAGTCTCGGCAACGACGTCGGCGCCGGGCGAGTGCTCCCAAATGGCGTTGTAATACACGTTGTTGCCAATGCCGAACGCGCTCAAAAACGCCGGGACGTATCCCTGCAGCGCATACGTTGCGTTGTTTGCATCAAACTGCGCTTCGGTCATGCCGGGATGGGTCACCCAGTTGGGCCCCGCCCGTTCTTCCCACACAGCGGCGTAGCGCGCCTGCCCCGCTTGTTCGTATCCGCAGACCGAGATCAGCCTGTAATTGTAGGGGGCCTGCGTCCATTGATTGAACTCCGTCTGGTAGCTCGCGGCAGTCATGTTGTGACGCGACACCCAATTCACGGCGAACGTGTGCAGGGTGGAAAGAATCAGGAGCGATGCAACGAGGGCACGGAGGCCGGGATTCCCGGGTGCAGAGTTTGAAACAATTCCGTTCATGCCTGTTACTGAAGAAACGGACCTCCGACGATTACAACCCGCATTCGCGCGCAATTCCGTGCCAGTGCCATCGAGCGTGCCGCGGCTGGCGAAGCATGCAGAGCACGTGCAACACGATGCGGCCTGTCCGACTGGCGGCGAGAAAATGAGAAGCTTGAGCATTCATGAAAAATCCTTTGGTTCATGCGATGCCCGTACTAAAGCAGGCGGATGCCGAAGATTACAGAATTCCGGCGCGAATGACTCATCCTTCCATCACGGCAAAGAAGCGGCGCAGTTCATCGGCGATTTCCGAATCATCGGCAACTGTCCGCACGACTTCTTCATACACCAGCTTCTTGTAACGCTCCCGCATCCGATGGACGGTCACGGCGACGGCATTGGGTGTCATCTTCACCAGCGGCGCTGCCTTCGTGTAATCGCCAGGCTCGGCATCCTCGATCACAAAGGACTGCAGTTGCGTGAACAATTCCAATTTGCCTGCCGAGGACTGTTCTTCCCGCAGGCGCGACAGGGCTTCCTCGAACAATGACAGGAACCAATTGCGCTCGAATATCTTCTCAGGAGACATCCCCGATGCAGGCTCGCGCAGAAAGCGGCCTTCACTGTCGGTGTCGTCCAGTGACACAACCGTTGCGCGTCCCCCGCGTTTCACAGCGTTGTCATGATCGCGCTGGTTCGAAACGAAATGGTTGAGGGACGCCAGAAGGAACGAGCGGAACTTGCCGCGGCGGCGGTCGGCGGCCTCGAGATAGTTTTCCTTGATAAGGCGGTAAAGGAACTCCTGCGTGAGATCCTGCGCCCGATGCGAATCGTGGCCCTTGCGTCGAAGGTACGCATACAGCGGGTACCAATACGTCCGGCACAAACGTTCCAGCGCGGCCTCGGCTTCGGGCGAACCCTGGCGTTGCGCTGCGATGACATTGCTCCACGAAGTCGCGGCAAAGCGCGCGCCGAGCGCCGTGTTGGGCGAGGCATTCTGCTCCGGAGGATTCATGACACGAACACTACTGAGCCGCAGCGATGCGCGCCATCCTTTCTGCGATACCCCTCAGCGTCGCCACGTAAGGCAGGTTCTCCTGCCTGCTATGTGACCGAGGCGATGGAACTTTGATCCAGGCGGCCGATAAATCCGTGGAGCGTCATTCGGTGGGGGAATCCCGGATTTTAAGGAGATTCTTTGACCGGTTTCCACCTGCGCTACGACGGCGCGCGCAACGGCAGCAATGCTGCGTGCATCTCCCCTGCTGAGGCGTAGCGTTCGGAGGGATTCGATGCGCAGGCCTTGCCAATCACCTCGTTCAACCGACGTATCGCGCTGTCATCCCGCTCCTCCCAAACAGCGGTGGGAACCTCCGGGAAAAGCAATCGATCGCGTCCCATCGCGGCTTCATAAAGTAACTTTCCGAGGGCGTAGATATCGGCTGAAGCGGTGCCTGGCCCTTCGGGGGGAATGTACCCTTCCGTTCCAACGAGTGAGTTATCGTTTCCATTCACGGCCTGATCGGCCACCAGTCCGATATCGGCCAGCTTCGGAGTGCCGTTCACGTAGATGATGTTCCCCGGTTTGATGTCGCGATGCACCAGCTGCTGGCGGTGCAGATGTTCCAGTGCCAGGCTCAGGGCCAGGCCGAGTTCCACGCATTCCGCGGGCGGAAGCTGCCCGCGGCGCATCAGTTCCCTTGCGAGCGTGCGCGGGGAATACTTTTCAGGATCAATCTGTTGTCCGCGCGTTTCGTCGTCGGCCGCTTCCATGATCTGGAAAAAGTAGCTGGGTTCCTCAACGCGCCCAACGTGGAGCACATTGACGAAGCCCGGATGCGACCGAGAAATGGGCATGAACCGCTGGAGGCCGCGGAACTCTCTCTCAAACGGATCGTCCGATGTGAACGCGCGGCGCTGCACGATCTTGACGGCGTGGAAAGCGCCGATGGCGTTGCGCGCAAGCCAGACTTCGCCATAGGCGCCGCGCCCCACACAACGCAGCAGCGTGTGATCGGGAATGGCGGGACCGAGCGATGTTTTTGATTGGCTTGGGGAAACGCGGCTGTGTTCCAGCGTGCGCTCCAGGACTTCCTTTTCGAACTTCAGGCGATACGCGTGCCTTCCCATGGTCCATGCGAGCGCGGCCGGAATTTGTGCGAAGCAGATGACTGTCCATGGAAACCAGACGTGATTGCCTGCCTGGTGGACGGCTGCGGCGACCAGGAAAAAAATCGCACCGACTGCGGCGCCGAACGCGTGTATCGGCCGCAGCCATCCGATGATTCCTCCTAGCAGCAAGCCCGAGAGCAGGACAATCACCACCTGCGCCTTCCATGTCAGCAGACGCAAGCTGTCGTTGCGCAGAATGTTCAGAAACGCTGTGGCCCCGATTTCAACACCCGGCATGAATTGGTCGCGCCAGAGCGTATGCGGTGTTTTAAAGGCGTCGGCCTCGTCGCCGGGTTGCAGTGTCCGTGGGCGGGCGCCGACAAAAACGACTCTGTCGCGGAACGTTTGCATTGGCTCTTCGCCCAGCGCATCCGAGTAGCTCACATTTTTCAACGTCAATGCCGGCCCGTAGTAGTTCAGCCACGTATTCGCCAGCTGGGTTTCATCGGTGTTGTCCAGCGTGACGCCGAGCAACTCGGCGGCCCGGCGCGGCAGCCCGGGAAGGGTTTCAGTTCCCACGTAATATTGCCGCGCCACCGCCTTCTCGGGCGTCATCATTTCCGTGATGCCCCACCCAGCGGCGGCCTTCAAAAATTCAGGCAAAGGCAGCACCGCGCTGCGCGCTTCAACCTGGGGGCGAAACACCGATTCCAGCGCGGCGGCAAGCACCACCTGGCCGTTGGCGGTGATCGCGCGGGCGAGATTGCTGTTGGCTTCTGGAGTCGCAGGAAGATTGAGCAGTATGTCAAAAACAACCATGCGGGCGCGGGCCGCGGTCAATCTGTCCACCAGTTCGGCATGCAGATTCCGATCCCATCCCGCGGTGCCCGTTTGAACCAACTCAGCGTGCGAGCGGTCATCGAGATACACAACCACCACTTCCTCGGGAGCATGGGCAATGCGGAAAAAGAAGAGCAGGTCGTAACTGAGGTAAACCAGCTCGTGCGCCCATCGAATGCAGCCCAGCCCAATTGCGGCGCAGGCCACGCCTGCCAGCACCGCAGTACGCCAGCCGCGCCTGCCTGTTGCAGGCGGAACATTCGACTCTGCGCGGCTGGGAATCATCCAGGCGCAGCCTAGGAAAGTTCAACGAAGCGCGACAGTCTGAACTCTTAGAAGTTGAGAACCACGCTCACTGCTATGGTGCGCTCGCGCGGAAGGTCCTGGGTGAGGTTCAGCGGATTGAGCCGGTAATCCTCGTCTGTGAGATTCAGCAATCCCAGCCGCAGTTCTGCACGGCGCCTTGGAAAGCGATAACCCGCCTCCACATTGAACTGCCAAAAGGTGTCTCCTGGCCGGCCTGGCGAATAACCGCGGTTGTGCTGCCCTGTCCAGGTTGCGCTGGCGCCCGCGAAGAAACCCGATGCATGGTGAAACAGCGCAAAGAGTTCCGCCTGATAAATCACAGCTTCCAGATCCTGGCGGGTTTCCAATCCACCGGCAGTGATTGCCGACGTGGGAATTTCCGGGAAAGCGCGATTCAGCTCCGCCTGGCTCACACGGTAACGCGCGCCAACCGACCATTCATCGCCAATCAACTGATTAAAGGTGATGCCCAGCGAACGTTCCTCGAAATCCAGTTTCTCCCGCGTGCTTGCGGGTATGAGACCCGTGAACGTGGAGAGACTGACGACGCCAATCGTTCGCTCCACGGCCGAAGAGGCCAGTTCTCCGAACACTCCAACGAACGTTCGGCGCCCGATCTTCTGTTCGATCGACGCGCCCCAGGTTTCAAATTCCGGCGCCGAATTCGCGCCCGCGACGGATTCCGGAACAACGCTGCGGAACACCTGGTTGAAACCGGCGATTTGTGAAGGTTCAAGGCGCACGCTTTGATCAATGCTCACGCCGCCCACGCTGCGCAACCAGGCGCCTCGGAATGTAGTTGTCGCCGTGGGCGTCCAGATCAAGCCCGCCTTGGGAAGCAGATGCTCGCTTTCCCGCTCCTTCTCGATGAGTGGGGCGTATCGATAATTTCCAGGATAGGACAGCCAGTCGTAAGTGATCCCGCCCGCGAAGAGGAGCGACGGAACCAGCTGCCAATGATCGTAGAGATAGACACTTCGCCGCTCCATCGATGGCGCCACCTGGTTTGTAATGGGAACGTCGAAGGGAAGCCCGTTAAAAAGGCGGCCGTTGAATTGCGCGTTGCGCGTTTTAAAATCACCCGATTGAAAGCGGCCGCCGAACACGAACGAGTGATCCCCGACTTGCGCGATCTGTTGCAGTTCGGCCGTGTAAAGTTCGAACTTGCTGCGGTAGTGCTGCTCGTACAACAGCGGCGTCACAGCGCCGATGACTCCCGTGAAACCGCGATCCAGCAGCAACGTGCTTTGCGTTGGGTTCCTGACTTCCAGGGTTTCCTCCATACGCCCGGCAAGCAAAAGCGTGTGATGACCGGGACTCCATTCTCGATGATATCCAGCCAGCACGGATGGCGCGTAATCATCGGTGAACCGCAGGCCCGGGTTTGCGTCGGAGTCGCGATAGTAATGATTCACGTCGCCGTATTCGTTCTCCGAGTAGCTGAGGCGCAGATACACGCTGTCCTGTGGCGTCAGTTGCTGCTTGAGATTGACCACGGCCGCAAGTTGTTCCAGGTCGTTATTGGGGCGGTGACCGGCGTCGGAGTGATAGAAGAATTCCGCTGCGTAACTGCTGTCGCCAAAAGTGCCGAACTGCGCCGTGTTTTGAACCCATTCGCCATGGCTCAGGTATTCCGTTGCGGACGTGATGCCGAATCCGTCGCGCTGGAAGAGCTTGGAGTATTCATGTTGCGAGACGGATTGCGACAACGGGCCCGCACCAACAGGCGCGAGCAAATTTGCCAGCAGGTATTCCGTGAACCAGGCGGTCTCGTAACGCAGGTTGATCTGGTTGATGTCGCGCAGCTCGTTGTAGCTGTCGGCGAGAAATCGATGCGCGGAGTAATTGGCGTAATCCGCATTAACGGCGCGGCCAGCCTCGCGAACGCTCACCTCGGTCATTCCTGCATCGCGATATACCCTGGCGAGGTTCGCACCGCGAACCGCTCGATCCTGGTCCAGCAGCAGCCGCGATCGGAAGACGCGTCGATTATCGTTCAACTCCTGCGAGCGTTCCAGGTTGCAGACGGATTCATTTACACGATTGAGATCGTGCATCAGCAGGGCGGAATAGAGCCACGCTGTCGGATCCATGTCATCAAGGTTTTTGCCAATCGAGAATTCCTTTCCCGCACGCGCGTAATCAGCTGTGTCGTTGAAGGCTTTGCCGAGGTAACTCCGAAGCAGCGAACGTTGCGGTTCCATTGCGGCTGCGACCTGAAGATCGAAACGGCCTTCCTCGCGCCTGCCCCGGCGAATCTGGCACAAACCTTTCCCCAGCCATGCATTGCCGAGTCCGCCATCCAGTTCGATGGCACGTTCGAACCAGCTCTGCGCCTCCCGCAAATTGTTCTGCGCGCTGAGCATGAATCCGCGCAAAGCCACGGCCTGCGCGTTCCGCGGGGCAGGCGCGAGGCTTTTGTCGAGAGCTGCGAGTGCGGGTTTGATCCGGCCAAAACTGAACTCGAGCTCTGCAACGCGAGCCCATCCAAATGCAAATTGCGGAGATTGCCTGACGCTGCGCCGCGCCGCTTCCAGTGCGGGCTCGAGCTCGAACCGCGCCTGATGCGCATAGGATTCGGCGAGCAGTTCCGTCGCGGTCGTTGAGGATCGCGCTGCGCTGCCGGTTGGACGGCCGGAGACTGCGTTGATAACCACCTTCAGTGCCGGCGCCAGACGCTGGCTCCAGGATTCGAAGGCGTTTTGCTCAAGCGTGGCGAGAATTGTTTCTGAACGTTCGACCTGGCCGGCCGCCAGAAGCAGCGCCGCGAGAAAGATGCGTTCCGAATCTGAGGTGGGAGTCCGATTCGGTGGATACGATGACAGTGCCCGCAACACATCACCGCTGCGATAATCCGAAAGGGAGGCGGCAAGTGCTGCAGTTTCATTCGCGGTGAGCGACAGGTCATCGAGGTCGAGCACACCTGGATAGTAGAGGCACCACTGCACGATCGCAGTTGCATCGATCACGGCTGTCTTTCGCGGCGGCTGGCCTGCTTCAGCAATGCCCTGTTCGCCAGGATTCAGTTCCACGGCGCCGAGCCCGTTTGTCATGGTCGCCAAGCCCGCGAAAACTGTCAGGGTTGTTCGTCCACTCCCTTCATCCACCTTCAGAACGAACTCAGTTCCTCTCGTTGCGGCGGTCGCCGTCGGGGTGACGAATCTGTGCCTGCCCGGGCGATCCCGATTCAACAGGCGCATCAGCCCGCGGCTGAGGCTGAACTCTGCATCGACTTCGGGAGACGGAAGCGGTTGGATTTCAAACTCACTGTGCCAGCCAATCCGAAGGACGCTGAGATCTGACAGGCGAATGGATGTTCGGCTGTCGGCACCGGTGCGGCCGCGGTCCCGCACGTTGAGCCGTTGTCGTGGGTAAGCGGCGCTCCAGGCGTTTGAACGATGACGCTGGATCCACACGTTGGTTCCTTCGACGGTAAGAACAATGGGCGGCTCAACAGCCCGGGATGATTGAGACGAGGTTTGCGCGCGCAGCGAACCCGGCATGAGCGCCACCATCATCAGCAAGATGCCAAACGAGGGCACCGCGTTCGCTGCACGTGGCGATTTCATGGTGGCAGTGCGACGCAGTTCAGGGCCCCGTTGGAGGCCATGGGAGAGCGCCAAAGAAACGGATTGGATCTGCCAGCAGGTTGCCGTTGGTGAACAGGAATGTTCCCCCTGTTTGCTGGTTCGTCACGAGCGGCTGCCACGGAAGGCCAGGGCTCAAGTTCGTTTTGGTGACAAGCACAAATGGAACTGCGTTGCTCACGGCAATCAACAGCGCAGGATTCGTGGTTTGGGAGATTAACGATGCGCGCAACACGGGCGGATCCAGCAGATTGATGATCGCAACCGTGTTGGTCGCCACACCCACGAAGTTGCTCATCACGACTGAATACGTGCCCACCTTCGCCTCGTTGAAACCAGTGATCGCGAGCGCCGGCCCCGTCGCGCCAGTGATGTCCTGCCCATTGAGGCGCCATCGACATGCAGGCGCGGGAACCCAGTTGGTGGCGGGCATGTTCAACACCATGCCGCCGCCTTCAGGAAGCCAGTGGTAGCCGGGCGCTTCGGGAATCGCTGGCGCGATGCCCATTGAGGACGTCAGGTCAAGATCACCATTCGACTGATATGCCTCGACCACGATCATGTATTTGGCCCCGTTCGTCGCCTGGAACAGAATTTTTCCAGGCTGCTCGACGAGCGCGCTGCTCGTGTCGCACGCCAGGGGTGTGGTGTGAATGCTCATTGGATCCAGGTAGACTGCCAAACGCGTCAGGACATCGCTGCCAGCGGATGTTACGTGGATGGAGCCCGTGTTGGTTGCCTGGAGTCCGCGGTAACGATACTTGCTTGAAAACGGATTATTACACGGAGTCAGGTGCACCGCGCCGGCGTTGGTCGCGGGTGCATGAAGCGAGTCGGTGCCGCCAATGCCGATCGATATGAAACCCGCGCCCGGGCGGTTGCCGTTTGCCGAGGGTTGCGAAACACTTTGGAACTTGGGGTGCAAGAGGGCGCCTGAGGTTGTTGCAATCTGCAGTTCCGCCCGCCCGCTTTCCCGTTCGATCCCGGTGCTGCTCTTTGTGCGAACTGAGTAGAAGCCGACATCATCAGGCCCGGCGTCCATTACACGAAACACGCGGCCAGTTGCGCCGTTGATCGCCGTGCCTTCAAAAAACCATTGATACGCAATTCCCGGCGGTCCGGCCGCGACCTGGAAGGTTGCGTTGCTGCCGTTGAGCACAGCTTGCGACATTGGCGGGGACAGGAACATTGGAACGACATCTGTGGTGGAAAGGATTCCCCAGGTGAGCGTGAATGGCCCGCCCACTCCCGCCACGTCAAAGCCATCCAACATGATCTGATAACTCGTTCCCTTTTTTCCGTTAAACTCCAGCCGGCTCGTCTTGAATCCACCTGCATCATCATCGAATGCAACGAGATTGAGGGTTGACAGCGAACTGCCGGTAAACACGCCGAGCAGCGTGTCGAACCCGCTGCCGCGCGCAGTGATGGTTGCAATGCCATCCGTCGGGCAGAGCCATTCGAACCAGACCGTCCGGCCCCCGCCAGTGAAGACAGGCTCTCCCTTGACGCTGGTTGCGTTCGCGCTGTTCCCCTGCAGGATTCCCTGCATTCCTTGAAGGTGCGGTCGTGATTCGAAGGCGTCCGCAGGTGCGGGATCGGTAGCGTCCTTGACGACGAGCAATGCGGGCGCTGGCATGATCGCCTGCTCGGGGTTCACAACCATGACGCTGAACGCTCCACCGTCCTGTGCATTCAGGTTCGTGAAATCCAATGCAGAATTGGTTTCGTTTGCGAGCGGAACTCCGTTCAACTGCCATTGATAAAAGATGGGTGGATTCCCGGCTGCGACCACTTCCAATCTCACGTCTTCTCCCGGCAGCGCGTTGATATTTTCCGGGGTTTCGACGAGCGTCAACGGCCCGAAGAGGTTGAGGACTGCACTGCTGCTGACGATTCCGCGCGGAGCGGCGTCATTGGCAATCATCACGGCGTATTGGCCTGCATTGGATACCTGCACGTTCGTGAGCGTCAAGGCGGGGCCCGCCTGGCTCCAAGGCACGAGAACGTTTCCATTGCGAAGCCATTGAAAGCTGAAGGGAGGCGTTCCAGTCACGACGACGCTGAACGTTACGGTGTTGCCGGGAAACACGGTTTGACTGCCGGGTTGCTGGAGGATCGACGGCGGTTCCTGCGCTCCTGCCAGGGGCAAGTCCGCGGCCGTGAATATCCAGGCGACAAGCAAAGTCCATGGAAAAAGAGATCGAGCTGGCAACACTCTCATGCGCTTTTCACTCCATCAGTTGGTGTGCTTGCATGGATAACCTGTTTTCCTTCTGAGACAAAGCGGCATTTATCGTTGTTCGTTTCCAGCCATTACAGAAGCAATCGCCACCTCGCTATTACAGGTTTCCGTTTGGAGGGTCTGAACGGCGAAGCTTGACCTTGAACGAAATGCCCGGATGCCTTACAAAGCAGGGCATTACCCGATGACATCGCGCTGACGGAGTCATCACAGCTTTAGATTTTATGGCATTACGATTAGGCGACATGGCTCCGAATTTCACCGCGGTGACGACGGAGGGAGAAATCGATTTCCACAATTGGCTCGGCGATTCATGGGGCGTTCTTTTTTCCCATCCTGCCGATTACACCCCGGTCTGCACGACCGAACTGGGAGCCGTCGCAAAGATCAAAGCCGAATTCGAGAAGCGCAATGTGAAGGTTCTTGCAATCAGCGTTGATCCGCTTGATTCCCATCACGGCTGGATCAGGGACATCAACGAAACGCAGGCGTGCGCAATGAACTTTCCCATCATCGCGGATCCCGAACGCAAGGTGGCGGCGGCCTATGACATGATCCACCCCAACGCGGACGACAGGGCGACCGTGCGGTCGGTTTTCGTGATTGGCCCGGACAAGAAGATCAAGCTGACCATCACCTACCCGGCAAGCACGGGCCGCAACTTTATGGAAATCCTGCGCGTAATTGATTCGCTGCAACTTACGGCCAAGCATCGCGTCGCGACGCCTGCCAATTGGGAAGATGGGCAGGACTGCATCGTGACACCGGCGGTATCCGACGACGAAGCGGCGAAGCTGTTCCCGAAGGGCGTGCGCAAGGTGAAACCTTATTTGCGCTACACGCCGCAGCCGAATCGCTGATTCGCCGCAGCCGGCCACTGCTGCAGCGCTTGTTCGAGCGCCGCTTGGTCTAGCGTCCCGTCTTCAGTTCAACAACGTCGTGTGGCGCTGCTTCGCGCTGTCCCGCGGGGCTGACCCGAATGTAACGCGCCTTCTCCCGCAGCTGGAGAAGGTTGGCCGCGCCGAGATAGCCCATGCCGGATTGGATGCCGCCGATCAACTGCGCGAGGACGCGGTCGACTGGCCCCGCCACTTCCTTCAACGCTTCAACGCCTTCGGGCGCCACCTTTTGGGTGGGATTTTTTTCATGACCGTAGCGCGCGGCCGAGCCTGATTTCATCGCGGCCATGCTGCCCATCCCTCGATACTGTTTGTAGAGTTTGCCGCTGATTTCCATGACCTCGCCCGGCGCTTCCGTGCAGCCTGCGAGAATTCCGCCGCAAATCACGCCGTGCGCGAGGGTCAATGCTTTCACGATGTCGCCGGATTTGGTGATGCCGCCGTCGGCGAGAATGCACACCTTTTTCTTTCTGGCCGCTTGCGAAGCGACATAGAGCGCGGTCATCTGGGGAATTCCAACCCCCGCAACAATGCGCGTGGTGCAAATCGAGCCCGGACCCTGGCCCACTTTGACCGCGGCCGCGCCGGAATCCGCGAGGAATTGCACGCCATCAGCGCTCGTCACATTGCCGGCTACGATCGGAAGCTTCGGAAACGCATCATGCAACATCCGCACCGTATCCCCAACGCCTTTGCTGTGACCATGCGCCGTGGAGACCGCCACCACGTCCAGCCCGCGTTCGACCAGCGCTCCCACGTGGTTCAGGATTCGTTCGCGATCCAATTCGCCGAATGCGTTGCGCGTCGCTGAAACGGCCGCGCCACAGATCAGGCGGAACTGCGCGTCGCGTGCCGCCTTGAACTGCGCGTTGCGTTCCTGGGTGATGCGCTCGACATCGCTCATCGTGAACAAGCCGTGCAGATGATCCTTCTCGTCGACAACCAGAAGCTTGTGAATGCCAGGATGCTCGGTGAAGAACCGGTCAGCGCGGGCGATTGCGTCCTTGCCCAGTTCCTTCCTGTTGATGGTTTCCACCTGGTCCCGCGGAGTGAGTGCCTCGGCAACCTTCTGCTTGGCGTAACGCGGTTTGACGACGTGGCCCGAAAGCAAACCCATCAAGCGGCCGCTGTTGTCCACAACGGGAAAGGTGCTGAATCCAAAACGCTTCTGTTCGATCAATTCCAGCACGTCGCCGATGTACTGGTCCGGGGAAACCCGAATCGGATCCTGGATCAGGCCGTGAACATGATTCTTGACGCGGCTCACCTCGGACAATTGCTGGCGTTCAGGCATGTTGTAATGAATCAATCCGAGCCCGCCATTCAGAGCCATGGCGATGGCCATACGCGATTCGGTGACCGTGTCCATGTCGGAAGAGATCACGGGAATGTTCAGTTGCAGGCTGTCCGCAAGCTGAACTTCCAGGTGGGTGTCGCGCGGCAGAACCTCCGAATACTGCGTGGCAAGGGTGATGTCGTCGAACGTCAGGCCGATGCCGCTGTAGCTGGGAAAAAAAGCATCCGCGGCCTTGTAAAATCGGGAATCAACACTGTCGAAATCTTTGCTTGCTGCCATGTGCAAGATTGCCGCGTGGGTCCGGAACTTGGCAAGCGGGATTTGGCACGCAACGCCGGCGCAGGGGTGAGGAAGAAAGCAACAACGGTTTCAACATGCGCTGCGCCTGCCAACGCTGCAGCCGTTGCCGTTACTTTTCATTACAGATTCCGGCGAGGTTCGCCGTCAATTGCCGTTGAACCGCGCCGTGCTTCGCGATTAACTGCCCGGGCGCTGCAGTACCTGCGACGCATTCAGGAACTGCTTATGAACCCATTCAGCCTCCTTCCAATTCTGTTCTGCGCGGTTTCAATCGCGGCCGCGGCGCCTGCAGCAGATGCGCTCACGCTTTGGTACGATAAACCTGCAGGGGAATGGAATGAGGCGCTTCCCGTCGGAAACGGGCGGCTGGGGGCGATGGTGTTTGGCGGAATCGAGCGCGAACGCATTCAGCTGAATGAGCAAACCATCTGGGCGGGACCGCCGGTGCCGGAACCGCGAACTAATCGCGCCGCACTGCTCGCGCAGTCGCGGCAATTGCTGTTCGATCGAAAGTTCAGCGAAGCACAGGAACTCGTGCATCGGCAGATCATGTCCTCACCCGTTGAACCACGCAGTTACCAGCCGCTGGGGGACTTGACACTCGACTTCGGCAAGGCCAGCGAACCAGCACGCTACCGGCGTTCGTTAAATCTCGATGATGCCATCGCAACCACCGTGTACGAACAGGGCGGCGTGGAGTTCCGCCGTGAAGTCTTCGCAAGCCGCATCGACGATGTGATTCTCGTAAGGCTCACTGCCAGCAGGCCGAAGCAGATTTCCTTTCGCGTATCGCTGTCGCGACCCGGTGTGACAGTGGTCGCGCAGCAAAACATGCTCGTCATGCGCGGACAGGCGGCACACGGCCTCGAGCACAAAGGCGTGCGCTTTGAAGCGCGGCTTCGGGTTCTCAATGAAGGGGGCGCGAATTACGCCTCGTCCAATCAGTTGGAGATTGTGGACGCCGACGCAGTCACGCTCATCCTTGCGGCGGCGACGGATTACAATCGCGACGAGCCGCTGCAGCCGCTGAGGCGCGATCTGGGTGATGATTGTGACGCGGCGTTGAACAAGGTGGATCGTCGCTACGCCAACGCGCGTGCGAGGAACGTCGCGGCGCATCGGGAGATCTTCCGCCGCGTGCATCTGGCTCTCGGAGCAACGCCCGCGAAATCCACTCGCGCGCGACTCGAAGCCGTCAAGGCAGGTTCGGACGATCCCGCGCTGGCAGCGCTGTATTTTCAGTATGGCCGTTATCTGTTGATGGGATGTTCGCGTCCTGGCGGCCTGCCCGCGAACCTGCAGGGGCTCTGGAACGAACACATGCGCGCCCCCTGGAACAGCGATTACCACATCAATGTGAACCTGCAGATGAACTACTGGCACGCTGAAGTCGCAAACCTCAGTGAATGTCATCAACCCTTCTTCGATTTCATTGATGGACTGGTTCCGTCGGGCCGGCGCGTGGCGGAGGCTCTCGGTTGCGGCGGATTTGCCGCATGCCTGACGAGCGATCCATGGCGATGGAATGCGCTCTACGGAAGTCCACAGTGGGGCATGTGGGTGATGGGCGGAGGATGGTGTTCCCAACATTTCATGGAGCACTACCGGTTCACGGGCAACCGCGCGTTTCTCCGGGATCGCGCGTATCCCATCCTACGCGAGGCTTCATTGTTCTACCTCGACTGGCTTGTGCCGGATCCAAAAACAGGGAAGCTCGTTTCCGGCCCGAGCACATCACCCGAAAACGTGTTTGTTGCGCCGGATGGCAAACGCGTGAACCTGACGATGGGCTGCGCCATGGACCAGGAAATCATCTGGGACGTTTTCAGCAACACACTGGAAGCAGCGCGTGAACTGGGGATTCGTGATGACTTTACTGTCCGCGTTGAAAAGGCGCTGTCGCAACTCGCGCTGCCCACGATCGGATCCGACGGCCGGCTGATGGAGTGGGCGGAGGAATTTGAAGAGGCCGAGCCGGGTCATCGCCATATTTCGCACCTGTTCGCGCTGCACCCCGGCCGCCAGTTCAACCTGGATAATGCGCCTGACATGGTCGCCGCCGCGCGCAAGAGCATCGATCATCGGCTTTCAAAAGGAGGCGGCCACACGGGCTGGAGCCGTGCCTGGATCATCAACTTCTGGGCCCGCTTCCGCGATGCGGAAAAGGCGCATGAAAACCTTGTGGCACTCTTCCAGAAATCGACCCTCCCAAACCTGTTCGACACACATCCGCCGTTCCAGATGGACGGCAATTTTGGGGGCGCGGCGGGAATTGCCGAGATGCTGATCCAAAGTCATGACGGCGCGATTACGCTGTTGCCCGCTTTGCCTCATGCGTGGGCCTCGGGTTCCGTTAAAGGACTGCGCGCTCGCGGCGGATTTGAAATCGACATCGCCTGGCACGAGGGGCGCCTCACGCACGCGCGCGTCCGTTCGCTGCTCGGCAATCAAGCAACCCTGCGTTACGGACAACGAACGGCGGCAGTTGAAATTTCGAAGGGCAAAGCGATCGAATTGGATGCTGAACTGAGCCAGCGTTGAGCTGGAGGTGACGGGCTATTTGGCTGGCCGGAATTTCAGGGCGGCTTCG
This sequence comes from Verrucomicrobiia bacterium, assembly GCA_035629175.1. Classification (NCBI taxonomy): domain Bacteria; kingdom Pseudomonadati; phylum Verrucomicrobiota; class Verrucomicrobiia; species Verrucomicrobiia bacterium. The sequence continues at coordinate 164,636 of DASPIL010000091.1, forward strand.
GTTCGGGAATGGACGTGGAGCTTGTGATAGATGTGCTTCAGGTGCCATCGCACAGCAGCAAGGGTAACGCTGAGGCGCTCGGCAATCTCCTTGTTGGACAAGCCATGGACCACAAGTTCCAGGACTTCGCGCTCGCGCGTGGTCAGCCGGTCCACCTCTTCTGTTATCGTCGTCTGTTCCCGGAAATAGCCGATCACCTTGCGGGCGATTTCACCGCTCATCGCTCCGCCGCCCTGCTGCACTTCGCGCATGGCATTCAGAACGTCCTCGGGCATTGATCTTTTCAAGAGGTAGCCGGAAGCGCCGGCACGCAGCGCGCTGAAAATGCGATCGGGATCTTCATACACGGTGACCATGATCGCTTTCACCGCAGGCAGGAGTTCCTTGAGCCTCGCCACGCAATCGACTCCCGACATGTTCGGCAATTGAATGTCCATGAGCACGAGCTCGGGTGCGTGCTTCGGCAGGACGCGCAGCGCCTCCTCCGCGGTGGAACAGGTGCAGACGCAGCGGAATTCGCTTGAAAGATTGACGATCGTTTCGAGTCCCTCGCGGGTGGTTCGATTATCTTCAACAATGGCAACTTTGGTCATGAGGTCGGGTGTTCCGAAAGCGGCAGCGAAAGTTCCACCGTGGTGCCTTCCCCAGGAACGCTGCGGACCTGGCATTGCCCCCCGAGCTTTTGCATTCGCTCCGTCATGCTTGCCAGTCCGTCGCTCCCGGGCAATCCCTCAGTTGAAGCGAATCCGCGGCCGTTGTCTGCCACTGTGATCTGCAATTGGTCCTCTGTTGCTTCCATCGCGATACGCACTTCCGACGCGCCGGAATGGCGGACGGAATTGTTCAGCGCTTCCTTGAACGCGAGGAAGACGCCGTGGCGTAATCGGGAATCCAGCGGGGTATTCGGAAACGAATCCGCTACGTGCAGGCGGCAGGCCATGCCGGCGAGGTTGAGGAAGCGCTGGGCGAAAAGGGAATAATAGCTCGCGAGTGAAGCGACAGAATCGTATTTGGGATTCACCGCCCACACGATTTCATCGAGCGTCGCAACGACCGCGCGGGACACCTCGGCAAGCTTGGACAGGTAACGCTCGCGATTTTCAGGAGGAAGCGACGGCGTGCGAATGAGCGATCCCAGAATGCTCACTTCCGTGAGTGTTGCGCCGAGTTCATCATGCAGGTCCTGCGCAACCCGGGTCCGTTCCTGTTCGATGAGGCGCTGGCGTTCGGCGCGCTGCCGTTCAATGATCTGCACTTCCAGTTCCTGCGTTCGGGTCGCCACGCGCCGCCGCAGCACCATGACCCAGGTGAACGCCGCCGCCGCGACGAAGCCCAGCGCGCCTGCCATCCAAAGCACCTTTTGCAGTGTCCACCACGGTGGCGATTGCAAGACGAGCACATCGGCGCGGGAACGCATTTGAACGCGGAAGGATCGCGCCCGCCAATGATCGCCGGCGCTCCATTCGCCGGGAACGATGCGGCAGACGCCGGTGACCAGGACTCGGCTGCCGTTCTCAATTGACGAGAACGCATCCTGGCCCAGAGGTTGATCGAGGTAGGCGTGGAATGTGAATTCCCCGTCCTGCAGGATCAGGTAACGTTCGGTCCCGTGGATTGCGCGGTCGAGCAGCTTCCCTGACACCTCAATCAAACGGCAATCATGCTTTCCCTTCAATGCTTCATCGGGAGTCACGCGGGCGGGGGCGGGCGCGGCGCCGTGTGCGGTCTTGCGATAAACCGCATCCTGCAGCATCGGCGTATACGAGCCCTGCGCAACGAATCCAAGGGCCTCAACGCGATCACCCAGCGCAAGCGGTTCGCGCTCGCGTGTCTGCACCTCCACGCCCTGATCGCCGTCCTGGAGGAAAATGCGGCGGCCTGTCTCATACAGGATGACGGTGCCCGCAACTTTCACCCGGTGGCCGTATGATTCACGTGGCGCAAACTGCAGCAGGCTCGACATGGGACGCGGCGTGATCGCAAATGGATCCGCGGGTGCCGGTTGTTCAATGACGAGATCCTCCGGCCGTGGGACCATCAGCCGAATGGCAAACAATTGCCGCTGGTGATTGAATTGCGTCGAGCAGACGCCTCGCACTCGAATCGTGCTGTCGAGCAAATCGGCATTCCTCTCCACGGGCAGCTGGCTGGCGAACGCGGTGAGACGCCCGCCGCCCGTCGCGATCTCGATCACGTGATGGGGGAATCCTTCGTAAAGAGTCGCTGAACGAACAATCCCCGAGATTTCGACAAACTGGCTGTCCTCCTGTCCGCTGGCGAGCTGCTCGTAAGTGACGGGCTTTGGCTTCGGCAATGGCGCTTCGCCAACAACAGTGATTTTTTCCGGAACAACGATGGGTGCGTATTCTCCGGGACTCGTGACGCCTTCGACCTCGACCAACTGGCCTGGCGAGACTTCCAGCGGAAGACCTGCGTCGAACAGGTAAATGCCAGCGGTGTCGTCCTGAACGAAGCGTGAATAGAGCCGGGAGTCGGAGAACGTCACCACTGCACGGAGGTGAACCCTGCGTTTTTGCTGCGCCTCCTCAACGGAGAGGCTGCGGATTGCCGCTGCGGAGCGCAAAACGCCTTCGGCCGCAATCGCCTCGTTGAGCGACGATGCGCAGCAAACGGCGAGCAAGGCGTTCAGTGGAAAGCGGATTCGCGATTGAGGAGTGGGGAGAGACGGCTTCAAGCGCATGTCGGGTCAGGTCGTGCCGGGGCAACAGATTCTGGCGCATTCGTTCTCTCTTTCCGCCTGGGAAAAGTCAAGCGCCTGGAGCGCCCCGTTTCACGGCGCTTCAGCGGTCGTGAGCAGGACGCGTAGACCGCCGCCATCGCATTCGCAAGTTACCGTGTTGAAGCGGCATGAATGCCGCGCGCCTGTGCTACTCCAACAAACGAACCATGCGGAAAAAAGCGGCATCGTCGGCATTTTCGACAGGGACCGAAAGCACGCCGCCGTCGCCGGACGCGGTGGAAATCGGAGTCCAGACAGGATTATTGAGCTGATCTTTGGCCTGCAGCTGGTAAGGGATGCCGAGGCAGGTAGGGTACCGGAAATGCATCCCGTTCTCATTCAATGCAAAGGAAGCTAACGCAGGAACTTCAGTGACCGGGTCGAGTTCCACGCGGAGATCGTCAAAAGAAACTGAACCGCTGGCCGAGGCGGGCTGGCGGAAAACAACCTGATACCGCATCGCGCTGGTATTCGCGGGCGCAATCAGGTTGGTCACCGTTCCGATCACGGCAGAGTTAGCAGGGTTCAACTGAATATCCACCCGCAGCCGGACCCAGCTGCCCGGCGGCGACGCGGAATCGAGGAATCTCGAGCGATACAAGGCCAGCACGTTTGCAGCGGCATCGCGGAACGACAATTCAACCCACGCGGAATTGGCTCCCGCGATACGATCGTTTCCAGGTGTGAACGCCCACGCATCCGCCCGACCCACCTGGCCGGGTTCGACCGTTCTATCCTGGAAAATGCCGGAATAGTTTTCCGTTCCGTTGAACCGGCCGAACACCTTGAACGAATGATTTCCGCTGTGGACGGCCCCGGATTTGATGGTTTGATGAAGTGTGTTGAACCCGGCGCCATAGGGCGTCCAAGACGATAGCGAACCGGTTTCGAATCCCGCATTGATCAGGGCATTGGTGTTCGGCGAGGTTAGCGCCGCTGGCGCATACACGCGGACGTAGTCAACGGTCATGCGTTGCGGGAACACGGTTGTCGCATCCGGATATCCGGGCCAGTTGCCGCCAACTGCGAGGTTAAGGATCAGGAATTGCGGATCTGTGAACACCCAAGCGGCTCCTGTGGGAAGGCTCGCCGGCGTAACGCTAAAATACTGCTGGCCGTCCACGAACCACTGGATTGAGTTGGTCGTCCACTCGACGGCGTAGACATGGAAGTCATCAGCAAAGGGAGCGTTGTTCGCCAGCGAATAGGGTCCGCCGACTGCGTTGCCGCCGGAGTATCCGGGGCCGTGAATTGTGCCATGAACGATGGTGGGTTCCTTGCCGATGTTTTCCAGGATATCGATTTCTCCGCATGACGGCCAACCGGCCGAGGCGATGTTGGTTCCGAGCATCCAGAACGCAGGCCAGATGCCCTGCCCTCGGGGAATCTTAATCCGCGCCTCAATGCGTCCGTAGCGCCACGACCATTTCCCCTGTGTTTTCAGCCGGGCAGAGGTGTAGCTGCTGCTCGCAAAATTTTCCTGGCGCGCCTCAATCACGAGATGTCCGTCCTCGATTCGCGAGTTGTTCGTGCGAGACGTGTAATACTGCCATTCGTTGTTGCCCCATCCGCTGGCGCCGATGTCGTAAACCCAATTGGAAGAGGCGGGCGCACTGCCGTTCGGTTGCGAGAACTCGTCTGACCAGATCAACGTCCATCCAACAGGAGCCTGCGCCGACAGAAATTGTGGAACAAAGCTGGCGCACGCCAGCAGGACGGCCAAACGCGTTCGAAGCCTCTGAAACGATGCAATCATGACGTGAGAGCGTTGTCGTTGTGTCTCGCAGCGACTAGCTCCCCAAGTGGGTAGTCTTCACCAGCTAGGGATGTCGCAGACGATAAAACACGGCTTCCGCCAATGGATCGATGCCGACGACAGCCTGCGTGACGAGGCTCGTCCCGCTGACGTCGTGCCAGTCCGTTGTCAGGCCGAAGTCCAATGCGTTCGTCTGCGATTGCAGCACCCATCCAATGTGCGTTTCGGGCCAGGAAATCCAAAGGCTTGCTCCGTCCGCGCTGGCGTTCACCTTGGCGGCCGTGGAGCTCGTTGCGCGCGAGTAGCCGACGCCATCGTACCACGTCCGAAGGTTCCAGCCATTCGCCATTCCCGCCCGCGCGGCGGGGTCGTCATCCACATACACCTCAATCTTCCCCTCTGCATCCGCAACAGCAAATCCAAGGGGTGCCTGCTGCAACGTGCGATCCGCTTCGGTGATCAACGGTGGATTGCTGAACTCAGACGCGACCGGCGTGGGGTGGGTCGAATTGGCGAACAGCGGCAAGGATCCGCCAAGATTAGTCAGGCCCGCGCGCAGCCGCCAATCCTGAGATCCGGCGGCACTCCAGAAATAGGCGTAGATGTTGTAGACCACACCCGGAGTCAAACCGCTGATGGTTGTTTTTAGAGTCGGTGTGTCTTCGCTGTTTCCGTTCGCAGCATTGCCGGCAGCCGATGTGTCGCCTCCCGATTCAAAAGTGGTCGCCGAGTTTCCCAGGGTTCGCAGGCGCCAGACGCCGTCGGTTCCGCTGGATGTCGCGGGGGGATTCAACACGCCCCCGCTTGCCAGCGTGGTATTGCCTGACATTCCGGTGGTCGCATCCACGTAAGTAATCAGCGGCGCGGGAGCAGGCGTTGGAACCCGTGTGGAAAAGAGACCCACGAGAGATGTGGAATACGACGTGTAGGTGGAATAATTTCCCTGAAACCAAATGACGCAAGGCTCGCCGCCATTGCGCCGCGGAATATAGGGACGCAGGTTGTCGACTGTCGAGTTGTGTGTCACCTGCGTCCAATCAAACGTTAAACCGCCGTCGCTCGTCACGCCCCGCCAGAGTTCGTATCGTTCGGCTGCGCGCAACGGAACGTTGGCGGTATTCGCGAGGTTGAATGGATCAGCGGCGTTGCTGGAAATGTAGATGACATTGGGATCCTTCGGATCAACACAAATGCCGCCCGCGTAATCGTCTTCAGCCGAATATAGCGGCCGCCCTGCATGAGCAATGAAGCGCTTCTGCCAGTTCGTTCCAGTCCATCGCGCGTAATAGTAATAGATTCGATCGTCGAACCAGTTTCCTCCCATCACGTTGTCGCGCTGAACTGTGAACACGCACACTGGCTGATTATTGGTGTGGGTTGCTGTTTCCCAGCACCAGGCGCGGGCGGTGGGAATCCATTGATTGGGATCGCTTTGTGCAGCGGCACTGTACTGGTAGATCACCGATCCACGCTCGCCGGAATCGTGGAGGATTGGCAGGTTGGAAAAGCTTTTGACGACGGTTCCGTCGGTTTTGTGGTAAGCGCCATCCCGATAGTAGAGATGATACAGCGAGTTTGCGACATCGCGCGGATGGCCATCCGTGTAGAGAAAGTCGATGCGGTTTTCGTAGTCGGACGAGTACTTCACGTAAGGACGAACCGAGCCGCCCGTGCCAGCCTGGATAAACAGGCGGGGCGACGTCCAATTGCTTCCGCCATTGGTTGACACATATACCGTGGGATTGAAGTTCAGGTTGCGGCAGTAGTTGTAGATTGTGCCTGCCTCAGCAGAAAGCTGGAACGGATTGGCGTAGGTCATCCCTGCGCCGCTCGATGGAATCCGTTGTTCGGATGTCCAATCGGCCGGAGTGGCGGGCTCGGGAGACGTGGAAAGGCGATAGGCAAAAAACTGGTCAGAAATGTGCCGCGCATAAATCGCGAGCAGCCCGCCGTCTCGTTTCGAAAGCAGGCCCGGGTTGTTGTGATCGTCCAGTTGCGTGAAGTCTGAAGCCCAGAGGTTGGTGCCGATGCCTGTGCCGAGGTCGAAAACGCCGAGGGCACTTTTTCCGTCGGCTGCGCGAACGAACCCGAAGTAGAGCTTCCCATTGTGGAACAGCGCGCGCGGATCGTTGTACCAGGTCCACGCTCCATCCCGTGCAATGGTCGCGAAATTTGTCTGAGCCACCGTGCCAGGAGCTGCCGCCAGATGAAGCAGGGCAGCAAGGAGGATCAGTCGAATGGCGGGATCGAGGCGGGATTTCATGCGCGGAACGCGAGTTTGATTTCGGTTTTACAGGAAAAAGGACGCCAAAGCTGATTGGCGTCCTTTGTGAATCTACCCTCCGACGCAGTGGTTACTTTCGGCGGCGCGCCAGCATCCCTGCGAGGCCGAGGCCGAACAGCGCGATCGAGGATGGCTCAGGAACGACGGAGAAGCCGACGCCATCAAACCAGGTGCGGTTGTTGACGGTTGTCGCGGGTGAATAGTCATCGATGAACACCTGCAACGTGCCGTTGTTCACCACGGCCTGCCCGAGATAAGCCTCCCACAGGTTGCGGCTGTTTTCCGTGAATAGGGTCGGCGCGACGTCAAAGCCGTCGCCCGAGGTGACCTGCGTTGCGATCTGCATTCCGGGTTCGTTGACGGGAGTTGTGACCACGCCGAGAACGCGGCTGTAGAGCTGGAGTTCTTCAGCGGTGTTTTGAAGCCCGGCACGCAGGAGCCATTGCTGCTGGTTATCGGCTGTCTCGGTTCCGGGTGACCAGAAGTAGGCGTAGATATTGTAGGTGCCGTTGGCGAGGGAAAGATTGACGGCGAGGCGCGGGGCATTTTCCCCGGCGGATTCGCCCTGGGATTCAAACACATTGCCGCCGCTGGCGAATGTGGTTCGTTCCTCCCACAGTTGATCGGCGCCGGTGGTGCCGTTGAGTGGAGGAGAGAACAAGCCACCATTGGCAAGGGTGGTATTCCCCGCCGCGCCGGAAGTGGCATTCACGAAGGTTTTTTGCGCCGAGGCGCTCGACACGCAAGCGCCCAACACTGTGGACAGCGCGAGCAATCGGATCTGGTTTAGGTTGAACATAGGTTTCCTGGGTTGCTTTGACCGCATTGCACGGCAGAGTTGTATCCGCCGGGTTCCAGAGGGTTCTGATGCTCCGGAATGCCAAGAGACTACGCCGGGTGTGGCTCGCGTCGCCAATCACCTTTTGGGTGAAAAAATCTCGGGTGAACAACGGAGGCAGATCCCGCAGAACTTACGCGATGAGCTGATCGTGCACCAACTCACACAGGCGGATCGTGAGCTGGTCCTTCATCCCGTAGAAAACGCACTGGCCCTCCTTCTTGCGTGTCAGGATCCCGGCCGCCGCCAATAGCGCCAGATGCTTTGAGACGTTTGCCTGGGTCGCGCCGACCGCAGTCACGATATCATTGACACTGAGGGGCCCGCGGCAGAGCGCCTGGAGAATCTTCAGCCGCATCGGCTCGCCCAGAAGGCGAAAATGTTGCGCAATACCTTCAAGCTCGCCATCCGTCAGAAGCCGCTTCTGTTTACCTGTTGCCATATGCCTATATGGTTATATGATCATTCCATGATTAAGGAGTCAAAGCAATCACCGCGATCGATCAGCGTCGCGGAACTCGCCCGCGTGGTTTCGGCTGGCCATTCCGTGAACCTTCTCGATGTCCGGACCCCTGCGGAGCACGGGTCTGTGCATATCCCTGGATCCCGCTTGAGTCCATTGGACCAGCTCTCTGCCGACGCCTGTCTGCACGAACGGAAGGCAGATGACAATCCGCTTTATGTGCTTTGCCAATCGGGAAGCCGGGCGCGCCGGGCCATTGAGCGGCTGGAGCAGGAGGGAATTCGCAATGCCCTTCTCGTCGAAGGGGGAATCCAGGCATGGATCGATGCCGGCCTGCCCGTTGTGCGCGGAACCTCGCAGGTGCTGCCGCTCATGCGGCAGGTGCAGGTGGTTGTGGGACTGATCTCAGCCGCGGGCGCCATTCTCGCTCTGGCGGTGGATCTGCGGTTCGCCGTGATTCCACTGCTGATGGGCGCGGGCCTCCTGTTCGCCGGCCTGACCGGAACTTGCGGACTTGCGCTTGTCCTCGCGCGGATGCCGTGGAATCAGACGAGCCTGCCGCCACAGCCAGGCTGCTGCGGTGCGAACCGTCCGGGAGATCTATGAAAGCAACGCGTCGAATCCTCATTGTAGGCGGCGTTGCCGGTGGCGCGTCAGCGGCTGCAAGGGCGCGCCGGGTGGATGAAAAGGCCGAGATTCACCTTTTCGAGCGCGGCGCATTTATTTCATTCGCGAACTGCGGCCTCCCTTATTTCATTGCCGGGGAAATCGATGATCGATCGAAGCTGATCATCATGACCCCGGAGAAGCTTTGGGAAAGGTCGCGGATTCACGCTCACGTGCGGCATGAAGTCCTCGCGATCAACCGTGCCGCCAAAACCATTCGGGTGAAAGGCCCTGATGGCGCCGAGCGCGACGAGCACTACGATCGTTTGATCCTTAGCCAGGGTGCGAAGCCTATTGTTCCGCCGATCCCTGGAATCGATCTTCCGCATGTGTTCACCTTGCGAGACATTCCCGACATGGATCGCATTGCCGCGTTTCTGGAACACAAACGCCCGCGCCGCGCCGTCGTCATTGGTGGAGGATTCATCGGAATCGAAATGGCCGAAGCGTTTCATCGCCGGGGACTTCACGTGACGATCGTTGAACGGAATCGCCATATTCTGCCGCTGCTGGATTCGGACATGGCAGAACACCTGAAGGGACAGGTCGAGCGGCCGGATTTCTGCTTCCGTCCCAACTCCCAGGCGGCGCGATTCACGGCGCAGGGCGTTGAATTCGAGGACGGGACAAAGCTTGAAGCTGATCTTGTTTTGCTCAGTGTGGGGGTAAAAGCCGAGGTCGAGATGGCCCGCCTGGCTGGATTGGAAATTGGAATTACAGGCGGCGTGAAAACCAATGGGCGCATGGAGTCATCGGATCCCGATATTTTTGCGGTTGGAGACGCGGCGGAAACGGCCCACGCATTGACGGGAGCGAGGGCCAGGATCGCTCTGGCAGGACCGGCGAATCGCCAGGGCAGAATTGCCGGGGCCAATGCGGCGGGAGGGCGAATGACTTACGCGGGCGCGCTGGGAACATCGATTGTGCGGGTCCTTAACATCACGGCGGGCTTCACAGGTTTGAACACGGCCCAGGCAAGTCGTGCAGGCTTCAGCCACTTCACCAGCCTCACGCGGGATTATGACCACGCCCATTATTACCCCGGAGCAAAGCCGGTGTTGATAAAGCTCGTTGCAGAGGAGGGCAGCGGCCGGTTGCTGGGCGCCCAGGTTTTAGGCGAGCAAGGAGTGGACAAACGGGTGGATGTGTTCGCAACGGCAATCGCGGCGCGCATGACGGTATTCGACCTTGAAAACCTCGACCTCGCCTACTCACCGCCTTTCGGCGCGGCCAACGATCCGGTCAATGTCGCGGGGTTCGTCGCCGGGCATATCGCGCGCGGGGATATCCGAACGGTGGCTCCCGAAAGCTGGGCGCCGGACGGCGAATTCCTTCTGGATGTGCGCGATGCCGATGAAGTGCGGGAAACCGGCCGGTTGGAGAATGCGGTCAATATTCCGTTACCCGAACTGCGCGGCCGGCTGGACGAACTGCCGCGGGACCGGCGGATCGTCACCTATTGTCAGAAAGGACAGAGGGGATATCTGGCAGCCTGCGCCTTGAACGGCCGGGGTTTTGAAAATGTGGCCAACCTTCGTGGCGGATTTTTGCACGCACGTTTGAATGGACATGCCGCGTTTGCCGCAGAGCGTCCGACTGAATCTTAGGCAGGCGTGCCACATCCGGTGCTAAATTCCGGCATGAACATTCCTTTGCGGATCCATTGGCGCCACTTCCTTGCTGTGATCGTTGCCGGAACCTCGCTCCCGCTCCATGCCGCTGTCATAAACGTCACGACCAACGACAGCTACTCTAAGATTGAGACAGCGAAGGCGGGCGATGAAGTCGTAATCGAACCGGGGACGTATCGCTTCCGGGTGTACCTGACCGGGCAGGGGAACGCCACCAATCCAATCATCATTCGCGCGGCCGATCCCGCGAATCGGCCGGTTTGGGATTTCGAAAGCTTGTTGGTTGAGACCGCGCCTGGCAGCTATACAGCGGGGGATCGCGGCCGCGGCGCGTGGCAGTTCAGCGAGGGTGCCCGCCATTATCGCGTTTCGGGAATCGTGATTCGCAACGCCCGAACCGCATCTCGCAACTCCGCCGCAATCCGTTACTACAACAGTTCGACCAACCTTTACATCAGCAACTGCCTCTTTGAATGGAATGACAACGGCCTGACCGGTGGAACGCAAGGCAGTGAAGCCACTGTTGAATATTGCGAGTTCAATTCCAATGGGAACACCAACGCTTCGCTCTCCGCACCCAGCCACAATATCTACGTTTATGGTGGCTACCTGACCCTGCGCTACTGCTATGTGCACGATCCCGTCCAGGGCCAGAACTTCCATATCCGCTGCCGGAGGTCGCTGATCGAATACAACTGGTTCGCGCGGGCGAACTCGTATGAGGGCGATCTCATGACGGACGACGACTTCAGCGGCAGCGGGCCGTTCACGCAGACGATGACGCTGCGCGGGAACGTGATCGTGCAAAAGGCGAACCCGCTGAACAATTCACAGGTGGTGGCGGTTTACAATGACGCGGAACTCCCCAATCTCACGCTGAATGTGCATGCCTTTTACAACACATTCGTGGGCAACGGGGGCAACGCCTCTTTCATTCATCTTGCCAACGGTGACGGCACTGCGATGAACGCAGAAATCTCCAACAACATTATTTCAGGAACGGGCCGGCCTTTCCTGAACGACAACCCCGCAGCGGGAACTGTGAGGGGGCAGAACAACTGGCTGCGGCCCAACGCCACCATCGGACCGCTCACAGGTTCGGTGCAATCCTCCGCGCCTGGATTCCGGGATGCGAGCAATCAGGATTTCAGGCTGGCTGAGGACAGTGTGTGCATCGGCGCCGCCAACCCGGATGTTCTTTCGCCTCCGGGGCGCGAGTATTTCCTGAACGAAGTGACAAATCGCATGTGGCGCATTCGCGCCGCCGCGCGCGACATGGGAGCCTTTGAAAGCACGAGCAACGGTCCGGTTTTTGGGCCGAACGACCCGGAGCCGCGGCCGGCATTGTCGGTGTCGTTCACCAACGGCGCCGCGCAGGTCAGTTGGCCGCTGTTTGCGCAGGATTATCAAGTGCAGGAATCACTGCTTCTTGAGGGCGCTGCCTGGCAAAACGCATCCGGTACAGTGACGACGAATGCCGAAGGGGTCACGATGACAGTGGCCTTGACGAACGCCGGGTTTTTTCGCCTGCGCCGCTGAATCAGTGCGCACGCCGGAACGCCGATTTGCACTCAGCTGACGACGATCGAAGAACCAAGCACGCACACGTTGAGCCCCATGTGCGTCGCCGAGAGGGGAATGGCGCTGCTCCCAATTCAGCTGCCCCAGCCGAGTTTAAAGTTAAGCCCGCCGCAAGCCGGCCGATCCGGTGCGGGCAAGGCAGTGATTCCGGAAGGTGGTCAGGAAAAATGGGCCAAGACATGGGAACTGCGAGGTTTTATCGAGATTCCGTCTGATGAGCAGATTTCTGTACTTGCATTCCGCAGGCGGCTTGGCATTCTTGGCCTAGGTATTGGCTAAG